>JBAIYC010000421.1:0-26202 GCA_037916085.1 Nitrospirota bacterium
TGGACGGACCGGACAAGGATCCAGCCGCCCGTCGCGAAGATGACGAGGGAAACGACGATCGCTGCGATGCTCTCGGCCTTCCCGTGGCCGTAGGGATGCTCCTTGTCGAAGGGCCTGCTGCCGACCCTGAGCGCGATCATGCTCGACAGGATGGCGACGAAATCCGCGGCGCTCTCCATGCCGTCGGCGAAGACCGCCTCGGACCTGCCGAAATGCCCGGCAAGGAGCTTCATCACCATAAGCGCCGCGTTCGTCCAGAAGCCGATCTGGATCACGCGAGACGCACTGCTGAAACGTTCTCTCCGGTCCAAGGGCCCCCCTTGTTCGAACAGCATGGCGGCATGAGTAAAGAAACGTAGCAAGCACGAATCGCTACACTTCGTATTTTCCCGCCCGCGATCGCTTCTTCTCCGCTGTCTTTCTCTTGTCTTCCAGGATGCGTTCCTTGAGTCTCGCGGGTCGCGGCCGCTTCCTCCGCCGTTCCTTTTCCCGCTCCTGTTCCTGCCGCTGCCGTTCGCGCCGGAGGGAATCAGCGACCTTCTCCGCCAGCAGCCGGTAGGCTTCTTCCCTGTTCCGAAGCTGCGATCGCTCGCTCCGGACCTTGACCGAGATGCCTGTCGGTATGTGCGTGAGCTGGACGCAGGTAGCTGTCTTGTTCACATGCTGCCCGCCCTTCCCGGATGACCGTACGAATTTCTCCGAGATGTCCCTGTCCCGCAGCTGCATCGACCCATTCCGTGCACCGGTCCTCGGCATGGCATGATTCTACTCGAACACGATGCCTCTTGACAAGCCCGGCGATTGACGCAAGCATGAAAAAATTAATTGTCAAACACCACAATTAATGGTATATATAACCTCTAGGCTTCGCGTTTGGCCGCTGACACGATGGAGCCGTCAACAGGCTCGGGGGACCAGAGCACCCCGTCACGAGCGCCTCTCTCACGGAACGGGCGAAGATACCGCCCCGCGGCAACGCCTCGGCATCACGGCCCCGAAGACCTTCTCCATGAGAACAGTCGTCCGCCTTCCCTTTCGTGCCGTCGACTGGAAAAGATTTCGTGATTATGCTACAGTTATAGCTGCTTGTGACCCATCACCGTCATTAAATACAGGAAGACCCATGGCCCAACTCGACAAGCTCATCGACAAGCTCCAGCCGAATCAGGAAATCATCCTGGAGGCCGGCAAGACACCCATGCTCAGAAGCGACAGCGGGATCCGGGCGATGCTGAACCAGCAGCTGTCGGCGCAGCATGTCATCGCGCTCCTCCAGGAGATCGCGCCAATGAGCGACAAGATCGCCATTGCCCAGAAGAAGCCGTCCCGGTTCGAGTACGCCTTTGGCGGCAAGAACGTGGTGGTCCTCTATTCTCCCGACGGTGACCAGGTCACCGCCAAGATCGCCTTGCCCGCAATCGAGGAGGAGATCCCCGTTGCTGAGGAAGTATCGCAGCCCGCTGCCGAGGAGGCTGTGCGTCCGCCCTCCACGAACGGAGGTGAACCTGAGGTCAACGACCTTCTGCGCAAGATGTTCCAGATGGGGTGTTCCGACCTGCATCTCACCTCGAGCCACAAGCCCATGGTCCGCCTGCACGGCGAGATGATGGAACTCGAGGGTTACTCGGTGATCACGGTGGACCAGATGCGAAAGCTCCTTGTCGAGATCATGCCGCCGCACAACACGGCCCAGTTCGACGAGTTCCACGATACGGACTTTGCTCACGAGATCGAGGGCCTGGCGCGCTTCCGCGTGAATATCTTTCTGGACCGGTTCGGCATCGGGGCGGTGTTCCGCCAGATCCCCATGGAGATCGTGACCGCAGAGAAGCTTGGCCTCTCCAAGGAGGTCCTGGACCTCTGCTTTCTTTCGAAAGGACTCGTCCTGGTCACCGGACCCACCGGATCGGGCAAGTCGACGACGCTCTGCGCCCTCGTTGACTACATCAACCGTCACCGCAAGGACCATATCATCACGATCGAGGATCCCATCGAGTTCGTCCACCCCAAGAAGAGCTGCCTCATCAACCAGCGCGAGGTCCACGTTCACACCAAGTCCTTCGCTAACGCGCTCCGGGCGGCGCTGCGCGAGGACCCCGACATCGTACTCGTGGGCGAAATGCGGGACCTGGAGACCATCTCCATCGCCATCGAGACAGCCGAGACGGGCCACCTCGTCTTCGGCACCCTCCACACGACGACCGCGGCTTCCACAGTGGACCGCATCATCGATCAGTACCCGGCGGACCGCCAGGCCCAGATCCGGACCATGCTGGCCTCGTCGCTCAAGGGCGTCATCGCCCAGACGCTCTGCAAGAAGACCACGAAGGGACGGGTGGCGGCCATGGAGGTCCTGTTCGTGAACAGCGCCGTATCGAACCTCATCCGGGAAGGCAAGATCTATCAGATCCCCTCGATCATGCAGACGGCGAAGGCCCAGGGTATGGTGCTTTTGAATGAGGCTCTTTTCAAACTCGTCGTGGACAAGAGCGTCGCGCCCGAGGAGGCCTACATCAAGGCCATCGACAAGCAGGGCTTCATCACCATGCTGAAGTCCAAGGGCATTACGGTGAACCTGACAGGGCTCAACGAGTAGGGAGGACTGTGATGACGGACCTGCGTGAATTTGTCGTTCCCAAGGAAAAGCAGCTCGTCACGGTCCATCTTCTCGGCGGAGAGACGCAGGAAGGGATCATCTACCTGGAGTTCCATTCCGAAGCCCGGTCGCTCCACCAGAAGATCGTTGCATTTCTCGAGGACAAGAATGACTTTTTCCCGCTGTCCCGCGGCGCCACCCCGGAGTTCGTGAGCAAGAGCGCCATCCGCAATGTGGAGGTGCAGTATCCCGAGGACGATGACTCCTTCGGGATCATGCACATCGAAGTCGTGACCGTCGTTTTCCGCGACGGCTCCCAGCTGACCGGCGACCTGCTTGCCGACGTTCCCGACGAGCGGAAGCGGCTCTCCGATTGCCTGAACCTCTCCGGCAGGTTCCTCTGCACGAGGACCTACGGCAAGGTCAGCTACATCAACAGGCAGGCGATCCTCAAGGTGATCGCGTCGGGTAAATGACCCGTCCCAAGATCCTCATCGTCAGCGGTCCGCGTCGACCCAGCTCCGGTCCGTCGTGCCGCTCCAGCCGCACACATTCAAGAAGACCGCAGAACTGGCCTCGTTCTTCGCATAGCGCAGGGGAACCATCCTCCCGGCATCTACGAACAACTTCCTAGGAACATTATCCCTCCCCCTTAGGAGTTTCTGCCGATTTCGCTTTTCTCCGGCAGGTGATAACGTATACTCAAGAAAAGAGAAAGAGAGCTGAAAGGAGGGATTGAACATGTTTACCAGAGGCGGACATAATGCGAAAGCGGGAACCTACTGGAATGTCATGAATGGTTCACGGATCGACCTGGCCGAGGAAGGTATGCTTCCCGGCGGAGAGAAAACGATGTACCTGAAGGCACCGGGAATCGCTGTTCTGGCGGCTGGCCCCGTGCTGGGCCTTCTCTTCGCGGTGTTCCTTCCCTTCATCGGGATCGCCATGGCGGCAATGTTCATCATCAAGAAGGTCGGCAAAGGGGTTCGCGAGGCGGCAGTAGCGAGCGCCACGTTTGGATGGAAGCCCATTGAGGCCTATCTCACAGGGCGGAAACGGAAGAAAGAGGTCGGGGAAAAGCGGGAGGAAAAGAAGAGCTGAGGTTGGAACGAAGCATATCACGGAGGCGGACCGGAGGATGGTCCGCCTTGTCTTTTGATTGAACGCTTCCGTGCCTAGACGTTGAACCGGAACAGCATGATATCACCGTCCTTGACGATATAGTCCTTGCCTTCCGACCGGAGCAGACCCGCGGCCTTCACCGCCTGCTCGCTCTTATACTTCATCAGGTCGTCGTAGTGGAACACCTCGGCGCGGATGAATCCCTTCTCGAAGTCCGTGTGGATCTTGCCTGCAGCCTGCGGCGCCTTGGTGCCGCTGCTGATCGTCCAGGCACGGACCTCTTTTTCGCCGGCGGTGAAATAGGTGATGAGCCCCAGAAGTTCATAGCCCGCGCGGATCATCCTGTCGAGGCCCGATTCCTTGAGGCCCATTCCTGCGAGGTACTCTTTGCGCTCTTCCTTCGGCAGCTGTGCGATCTCTCCCTCGACCTGGCCGGAGATGACAACGACCCCGGCACCCTCTTCGGCTGCGATCTTCCTGACCGCGTCCACATAGGGGTTCGGCTTGTCCACCATGTCTTCGGCGACGTTCGCCACGTAGAGCACTGGCTTGGAAGACAGCAGATTGTACGTCTTCAGCCATGCGGCCTCGTCGTCGGAATAGGTTGCCCGGCGAACGGGCTGGCCGGTCGCCAGCATCTCTTTTAGGCGCTTCATGAGCGCTGCTTCTTCGGCCGCCTTTTTGTCTCCCGTCTTCACGACCTTCTCAGCCTTCACCAGCCGTTTTTCGATCGCGTCGAGATCAGCGAGCATCAGCTCCGCCTCGATCACTTCGATGTCCCCTTTCGGGTCAACACGGCCGGCAACATGCACGACGTTCGGATCGTCAAAGCAGCGGACCACATGGGCGATCGCGTCCACCTCGCGGATATTCGCAAGAAATTTGTTCCCTAGTCCCTCTCCCTGAGCCGCCCCCTTCACGAGCCCGGCGATGTCCACGAACTCCATGGTCGTAGGGGTAAGCTTCTTGGGCTGGTAGATCTCTGCGAGTTTGTCGAGCCGCTCGTCCGGCATGTCCACGACGCCGACATTCGGGTCGATGGTCGTAAAAGGATAGTTCGACGCCTGCGCGCCGGCGGACGTCAGTGCGTTGAAGATGGTGGACTTGCCGACATTCGGCAATCCGACAATTCCGCAGTTAAAACCCATAGAAACTCCTTGCGCGCTCTGTTTGCCGGCCGACGAGAACATCGCCCAGCTCGTTCGAATCGCGCGGCGTTGAGAAAAAACGCATACTCAAAGATGATGAGGCTTCCGTGCCGTTGTTTCTCGGCCGCTGATCATGCTCCCACCGTTCGAACGCAACAAAGCCGGAGCATGCGATCTAGTTCGCTCCGGCAGACGGAAGCCTACCTCTTGTTGAACTCGTTCATGGCCCTTGTCAGGCCGTCGGTGATGATGGACTTGATCGCCCCGGCCGCGCATTCGACCGCCTCAGCCGCGAGCGCCCGTTCATCGGGCCGGAAGGTGCTCAGCACGTACTTGGCGGCATCGGTCCCCGGCTCCGGCCTACCGACGCCCACCCGCACGCGGATGAAGTCCGGCGAACCGATGTGCTCGATGATCGAGCGGAGACCGTTGTGGCCGCCGTGGCCACCGCCGGACTTCACGCGCACCGTCCCCAGCGGGAGGTCCAGCTCATCATGGATCACGATGAGGTCGGCCGGTTTCCCGTAAGTGTACCGCAGCACCGCCCCCGCCGACCGGCCGCTTTCGTTCATGAACGTCTGCGGCTTTGCGAGCACCACATCCTCGTCGCCGATCCGCGCCTTGCCGACCAGGGCGTGGTATTTCTCCTGGGATAAAGCAAAACGCAGGCTCCTGGCAATCGCATCGACCACCATGAAGCCTGCGTTATGACGGGTCTGTTCGTACTTCCTGCCCGGGTTGCCGAGCCCGATGATGATCTTCATGCAGCCCCCGGGAGCGCCGAGCGGACGACGCTACTTCTTCGGCGCAGCTTCCTTCTTCGGTGCCGCTTCCTTTGCGGCGGGAGCAGCCTCCTTGCCCTTGGCCGCGGCGGCCGCCGGAGCTGCAGCTGCCTCGGCTTCGCCTTCCTTCTTCTTGCCCACCACTTCCGGCTCGCCCGCCTCGGCGGCCGGAGCCGCGGACAGCATGGCTTCGAGCTTCTCGGCCGAGATCGGCGGCTGGATGGTCACAACCGTGGCGTCGCCGTCGGTCAGGATCCTGGCACCTTCGGGCGCCTTGATGTCCCGCACGTGGATGGACTCGTTGATCGCGACGTTCGCGATGTCCACCTCGATGAAATCCGGGATCTGTCCAGGGAGACACTCTACCTCAAGCTGACGCATCCCGTGCTGCAGGATGCCACCCTCCTTCACGCCGATCGAACTGCCGACAAGATGGACGTTCACCGGTACCTTCACCTTCTCGTTCATGGCGACTTCCATGAGGTCGAGGTGAATGAGCGTTCCCGTGAGAGGATCCACCTGGTAGTCCTTAATGAGCGCCATGCGCTCACCTGCGGCGGAACCGCCTTCCAGTCTCAGGTTGATGAGCGCGTGCTCGCCGCCCTCGGTGTTCAGGACCTTCGTCACGTCCTTGTTCACCATCGCGATGGGCGTGGACTTGCCGTGGCTGTACAGTACCGCCGGAATCTGCTTCTCCCGCCGGAGGCCACGAGCGACGCCCTTGCCCGCTTTTTCCCGAATTTGTGCCGTCAATGCTACCCGTTCCATGTTTCCTCCATTTCCTGTGCTTCTGGCCGTTTATTCTTCCGCGCGAAGCGATGCGTTCATCGCTTCGCGTTCTTCATCGAGATGGTGCTATACGAACAGCGAGCTGAGCGAGGTCTCCTCGTGGATGCGCGTCATGGCTTCGGCAAGCAGCGGTGCCACCGACAGCACCGTAAGCTTCTTGCATTCCTTCTGCTTGTTGTCCAGCGCGATCGTGTTAGTTACGATGACCTCGGACAGCGCCGAGTCATTGATGCGCTGGATGGCCGGCCCCGACAGCACGGCATGCGAACAGGCCGCCATGATGGTCCCCGCCCCGGCCTTCTTCAGGGCCGCAACGCCCTCTGTAAGGGTGCCCGCCGTGTCCACCATATCGTCGAGCAGAAGGCAGTCATGCCCCTTCACGTCGCCGATGATGTGCATCACCTGAGCAACGTTCGCCTTCTCCCGTCTCTTGTCGATGATCGCAAGCGCCGCGTCGAGACGCTTGGCGAACGCGCGGGTCCGTTCCACGCCGCCCGCATCCGGCGAGACCAGCGTCAGGTTGTTGAACTTCTTTCCCCGAAGGTAGTCCAGCAGCACCGGCGCAGCGAACAGGTTGTCCACGGGGATGTTAAAGAACCCCTGGATCTGTCCGGCATGGAGATCGACGGTCAACACGCGGTTCGCGCCCGCAGTAGTGATCAGGTCCGCCACGAGCTTGGCAGAGATCGGCACCCGCGGCTGGACCTTCCTGTCCTGACGACTGTAGCCGTAGTAGGGAAGCACTGCCGTGATGCGCGCCGCCGACGCCCGCTTCAGGGCGTCGATCATGATCAGAAGCTCCATGATGTGGCGGTTCACCGGGTTCGAGGTCGGCTGTACGACAAAGACGTCGGAGCCCCGCACATTGTCCATGATCTGGACGTTGATCTCTCCGTCGCTGAACCGGGTAACCACGGCGTTGCCAACGGGGATGTTCATGCTCTCGCAGATCTCTTTGGCCAGCCCCGGATTTGCGTTCCCGGTAAATACTTTCACACCATGCTTCGCCTTTACCATGGTTCCCTTTCGAAGGCTCCGTGCAATAGACGATAACTGGTTCGGGGACAGGGAGTCGAACCCCGATTCAAGGCTTCAAAGGCCTCTGTCCTACCATTAGACGATCCCCGAGCAAACGATGAAACACGAAAAGGATAGGCAGGGTTGCCTATCCTCTCAAAGCTGATGCAGAATCGGCAGAATGCTCGGCAGCGTTCTCCTCAGCTGCCTTCGGGGGAGCTCTCCGCCTTTTCCGGCCGCCTGGTCGGATTGGCAAGCTCTCGTTCGTACTCGGCCAGGACCTTGGTTTCGATCATCTGGCGCGTCTCGCTGTTCAGCGGATGGGCTATATCTTTGAACGTACCGTCCTTCAATTTCCGGCTCGGCATGGCGACGAACAGGCCGGTGTTGCCGCTGATGACGCGCAGGTCCCTGATCAAGAAGGAATTGTCAATGGTGATCGTCGCGTAGGCCTTCAATCGTTCTTCGTTGGTAACCGGAAATACCCGCACCTCGGTGATATCCATACGCTCTCCCCCACCGTATGAACCATGCTGTCTGCAGTCCGGATCCCTTGTCAGTCGAACGGTCCCAGGTGCTCACCGTACAGCGGTACCGTCAGGATCTCCGCCGGGTAGAGCAGCCACCCCCGTGTCTCAAGTTTTCTTGCAGCCGCCCTGCAGGCCTTCTCGTTCTCAAAGATCCCGAAGACCGTAGGTCCGCTGCCGCTCATGCGCGCTCCGAGCGCTCCCGCATCCGCCAGCGCCTGCTCCATTTCTCCGATCACCGGGTGGGCCGATGCAGTGACCGTTTCCAGGTCGTTATGGAGCGAAGCGGCTATCTGGCCGACCGAAAGCCTTGCAATTTTATTACAGTCAACTTTCTTTGTCAACCCCAAATTTAGGTTCTTATAGACCCAGGCAGTCGATGTTTCGAACGCTGGATTCACGAGCAGCACCCAGAACGGAGCGGGGCACGGGACCGGCTGCAGGACCTCTCCCCGCCCGCGCGCCAGCGCCGTCGGCCCGTACAGGAAGAACGGCACGTCCATTCCGAGCCGCACGCCTATTTCTGCAAGCCCCTTTCGGTCAGACCGGAGCCCGAGGAGCCTGTTGCAGGCAACGAGCACCGCAGCTGCGTCGCTGCTCCCCCCGCCCAGCCCGGCGGAGACCGGGATGTTCTTGACGATGTCGATGGCCACGCCCTGGCCCGATCCAGCCAGCGCAAGCATCTCCCGAGCTGCCCTCCCGGCGATGTTGTCCTCGTCCGTGGGCACCCCCTGGGCACTGCAGGCAACAGTCACCCCCCGTCCGGCGAGCCGCACGGTCACCCGGTCAAAGAGCCCCACGGCCTGCATCAGCATCTCCACGTCATGGTATCCGTCGGACCGTCTTGCAAGCACCGAGAGGCAGAGGTTGATCTTGGCCGGAGCGTGCACTGTCAGCTCGTTCATTTGCCTTGTTCCTCTCCCTCCGTGATCGTAAAGAAGCCGTCTTCCACAAAAACGTTGGCGTCGGCCTGTTCATAGTCCACGGCCAGGCGGACCTTTCGCTCCGGATCTTCCACGGTTACCCGCTTCGGGAGTCCCGCGTTGGGCGACCATCCCTCCGGCTCGAAGCTGCTGCGGAGCACTAGCCGGTTCCCCCGAAAGAGCTCGGCCCCGGTAACGCCCAGGTCCCCGGAGGCATCGCCGGTCCGCGGAACCACGAGGATGCGCCAGTGCACGTCACCCTGCCGGAGATCAACGATGCAGCGCGCGTCGGCAGTACAGCCTGCCCGCGCCAGGGCTCCACGGGGAACGGCCGGAACATTTCCTGACAGCACCGCGCAGAGGTCCGCCGGCGCGATCGAAAGCCCGGTCATCTGCTCAAGTCCGAACTGCCCTACCTTCAGCGGTTCCGTTTCGCCGGGTTTACGGACCAGCACGTCGGTCCCGTCCCAGAGGAATGCAAAGAGCGGCTCACCCAGCGGGCCGTATCCCTCAACTTTGAGCTTCCGGAACCCCTGCTCCAGGACCGCTACGCTCTCGTAGACACGCGTCCTGCCCTTGCGTTCGATCGTGACCCGGGCCACCGCCTTCATGCCGACAAACAATGCCCGGCGCTCGGTGAGCTTCTTGATCCAGGGTTCCGCGGGAACCTCGTTCAGGGCGATTTCGGGTGGGGCAATCTGGCAGGCGGAGAGGACGAACAGCAGACCGAGGCCGAACAGAAGGGCTTTCATTGTCACTGCTTCTCTTTCCCGGATTCCTTCTTGTCCTTCTTTCCCTTCTTTTCCTGTTTCGCCGGCTGGCCCGGCTTCACGAGGATGTCGGGATCGCCGAAGCCTGCCTTACGGAACTTCTCGCGCAGCTTCTGGTTCCCGGGGTCCAGCTCCAGCGAATGAACCCACTCCTGTTTTGACTGATCCTTCTTGCCGAGCTTGATGAGAATGTCTCCGTAGTGCTCCCGCATGACCGGGTCGTCTTCCGATAGGCGGATCGCCTTGGTCATGGCATCGAGCGCTTCCTTATACATGCCCTTCTGGTAGTAGACCCAGGCCAGGCTGTCGAGGATGTAGCCGTTGTCCTTCTTGATGAGCAGCGCTTTCTTGATGAGCGCCAGCGCTTCATCGAGGTGCTCTCCCGCCTCAGCATAGGTGTACCCGAGGTAGTTGAGCGCGTCGGCATGGTCGGGGTTGATCTCCAGCGTCCTCTTCAGGGCTGCGATCATTTGATCCCGCTTCCCCATCTTCTCGTAGGCCAGGGCGACGGAGAAGACGAGCTCATCGCGGTCCGGCGCAATCTCGATCCCCTTGTTCAACACCGCCACGGCATCTGCATACTGCTCCAGGTCCATGTAGGCATTAGCAAGGTAGAGGTAGAATTCGGCCTTGCCGGGCTGGCCATCGATCGCCTTCCGGAGAAGCGGTACGGCCTCTTTCACCCTTCCCAGCTGCGCGTAGCAGTAGGCGGTCTGCAGGATGGCGTCGGCATCATCGGGGGACATCTTGAGGATCTCTGCGTAGACCGCAAGGGCATCGTCATACTCCTCGAGAGCGATAAGGACGGTCCCCAGATAGTGCCGGACCCGCGTGCTGTCCGGCATGCCGAGGAGCGCGATGCGAAAGTCCTTTACGGCATCCTCGTACTCCTGCTTTTCGACAGAGATCAGGCCCATCTTCACGTAGGCATCATAGTTCTTGGCATCGATCGCCACGAGCTTGCGAAGCTGCTCCAGGGCGTCATCGAGGGCGTTCTCCTCGATATAGAGCTGCACCATCCGCTGGCGAATCTCGGTGTTGTGCGGATTCAGCGCAACCGCTCGCTTGTAGGACGCAAGAGCGTCCTTCGGACGGTTGAGGAGCTCATACACGACGCCTAGGCCGGTGTGCGCCGGCTCGAAATCGTCCCGGATGGCAATCGCACGCTTGAACGCCTCCATCGCCTCGGGGTACCTTTTTTGCTCGGTGTAGATACGGCCGAGGTAATAGGGTCCCATCAGGGAGCCGGGGTTCTTCTTCTCCAGAGCACGAAAGGTCTCGATCGCCTCGTCGTACCGATGGAGCCCGGCCTCGAGCGACCCCAGGTAGACGTAGGCGTCCTCGGACAACGGATCGAGGGCGATGACCCTGCGGTACAATTCGATGGCTTCGTCGTATTTCTTGAGCCCGCTCTTGATCCCGGCAAGCAGCATCAAGCTCTCGGTCCGGGCCGGGTCAAGCTCGACGGCCTGCTGTGCATACCGCAGAGCGTCGTCCGTCCGCCCCCGGTGCAGCGAAAGCGCGCCAAGGGCTGCGGCGATGTCGGCGGAGCGCGGATCGAGCCGGGACGCGGTCTCGTACTCGGTCATGGCCCCGTCAAGGTCGCCTTCCTGTTCACGCAGGGCCCCGTTCATGAAATGATAGTAGGCATCGGCCTGCTGCTGCTCCTTGCTGCTCACCGTGCCGGGAGCAAGTTCGGGCATCTTCGGTTGAAGCGGCGCGCAGGCCGCCATGGCGACCGCAAGGGAAAAAAACCAAGTGACAGTGATCGATCTCATGGTAGTACTCTAAGTCAGGGAGCAGGGAGTGTCAAGGCAAAGCTGTTCTGTCTCGGCGTGATCGATCGAGATGTCCCCGGATGAGTTCCAGGCTCGGCTCGATATCCGCCGCATCGTGCGCTTCGAGGGTCCAGACAGGCCGGACATCGTGGCCCTGCACGAGCTGAAAGAACCGCTCGAAATCGACGTTCCCCGTACCCACCGCCAAGTGGGAGTCCTCCTTCCCCAGGTTGTCGTGAAGGTGCACCTCGACGAGGTGCTTTCCCAGGCGCGAGAACCATTCCTCCATAGTCACCGTGGAGAAGAGATTGAAGTGGCCCGTATCGAAGCAGAACCCGAAGGAGGGGCTGCCGACCCGTTCGATCAAGAGCGACAGCGCCTCGGGCTCCTCATCAAACACGTTCTCGACGGCAATGCGCATTCCGTCGACGCGCGCTGCCGACTCGACGACCCGGGGCCAGGTATCCAGGCTGTTCTCGAGCCACAGGTCCGTTCTGCCCGCGTACCGCCAGCGATCATAGGCTGCGTGAAACACGACGACGCGGGGACGAAGCACACTGGCCACGGTGAGGATCTGTTTGAAGCGCATCTGGGTGGCCGAGCGCACCATGGTGTCCACCGCGCCGGGGTTCAGGTCCATGAAGGGAGCGTGCAGGGTCACGGAGGGGTTCCAGTCGAGTCTGTCCCGCAGCTGCTCGAGGTCCGAAATCTCCAGCTGGTTCAGGACCGACGCCGCGAAATAGATCTCCAGATCGTAGCGCCGTTTCTTCATCAGCTCGAAATAATCCCGCAAGCCGCTATAGGGGATATGGATATGGACCGGCTCCATCAGGGCTCAGCTCTTTGACGGGCAGGCGCCGGAAGCGCAGGAACCGGCGCAGGCAGGGGCCTTCGCGTCGGCGGACGGCGATACGGGCTTCTCTGAATCGACGGACCGCTTCCGGTCTGCCGATGGATAATCGGTTGCATACCAGCCACTTCCCTTGAGCACAAAAGCGGGGGGCGAGAGGACCTTCCGAACGTTACCTGCCTTGCACAGCCTGCACTCGTTCAGGACTGGATCACTGAATTTCTGGACGGCTTCGAAGCGGCCTCCACAGGTGCTACACTCATACTCGTACACCGGCATGACAAATTCCTCCTCCATCAAACATCCATTTTCAAAGGGAACATATTATAAACCAACGAACGGCGGGAACACAAGGAGTTTCTCCCTGCGGCGCCTGTCACGGGGCCGGCCGTGCAGAAGCCCGGACCTCCCGGGAATCGATTATGATCGTCACCGGCCCGTCGTTCACCAGGGAAACATCCATCATTGCGCCAAAGACCCCGGTTGCCACGGTCAGCCCCCGTGCGCGCAGACGCCGCACCGCCTCCTCGCAGAGCACCCGCGCGCGCTCGGGAGACTCGGCATGCTCAAAGGACGGCCTGGTTCCCTTGCGCACAGATGCGGCGAGGGTAAACTGCGATACGACCAGGATACTGCCGCCGGTCTCTGTTACCGACCGGTTCATCTTGCCGTTCTCGTCCTCGAATATCCTGAGCTGGGCGGCCTTTCGCGCGATATACTCGGCATCGCCGTCCGTATCTCCTGTGACAGCGCAAAGAAGCGCCAGCAGTCCCTTCCCGATCGACGCAACCGGACTGCCGTCGACCAAGACTGTCGATGCTTTCACCCTTTGGAGCACGGCGAGCATGCGATCATGATAGTACAAACTGCCCAAAAAAGAAATCCCTCGCCACGCAGCACGCGCGGACAGCCCGGTGACAACTCGGGAGGACTGTGGTACAGTGACATCATATGACGTGTCTGCGGACCGTGCTCATCTTCCTCATTCTGCTTGCAGGCTCGGCCGTTGCCGCCCTCACGCCGCACAGAGAAGAAGCGCTCGTGACGGACGTCATCGACGGCGACACCATCATGGTCGAACGTGGAGACCGTCCGGCCACGGTCCGGCTCATCGGCGTTGACACGCCGGAAACATGCCGGCCCGACCGTCCCGTCGAGTTCTACGGACCCGAAGCGGCCGAATTCACACGCAGGACGCTTGAAGGACAGAGAGTACAGCTCGAATTCGAACCGCCGGACCGGCCGGGCGGCGGCGTGGACAGGTACGGCAGGACCCTGGCCTACGTCGTGACCGCTGACGGCAGGAACTTCAACCTCGAGCTTGTCAGGCGTGGCTACGGCCGGGTCTATGCGAGGTATCGCTTCACCTACCAGCGCGAATTCCGCAGGGCCGAGAGGTCTGCCCGCGCCGGCGGGCTTGGGCTCTGGAATGATGAACAGCGCTCCATCTGGGCCGATCCGGCGACACGCGGCAAGATCATCGGCAATATCCGGTCGCACATCTACCATCTGCCCAGCCAGTACGGATACACTAGGGTGCTGGAGAAGAACCGGATCTACTTCCAGAACGAAGATGAGGCCGTGAGAGCGGGCTTCCGGAGGTCCGGGGAGGCCGCGGGGAGGAGGGAGCGCCGCGCGACGGTGCAGCAGCAATGAGCCGCCTGATAGAAACGATCGACCTCAAAGGACTCACCCCGGAACAGGTGGACCGGCTCTGCGTCCGGTCTTTGGGCCAGCGGCCCGGGCAGGGTCTGCGCGTTGCTGCCTGGCTGTTCCGCAAACGGGTGACGGATTTCGACGCCATGACCGATCTGAACCGCCCCTTCCGGGAGGCCCTGAAGCGCAGCTGCGTCCTCTCCTCGATCGCAGTCGACCGGGCGGAGACCGCCCGGGACGGCACCGTCAAGCTCCTCTACCGCCTCATCGACGGGAATACCATCGAAGGCGTCCTGATCCCAGGGCCGGGTCGTTTTACGCTCTGCCTGTCCTCCCAGGTCGGTTGCGCTTCGGCGTGCGGCTTTTGCCTGACCGGTCGTGGAGGGTTCCTGCGCAACCTGACCGCCGCGGAGATCGTGAATCAGGTCTTTGCCGCTGAAGATCATACAGAGGGAAGGCCGCTCACGAACCTTGTTCTGATGGGGACCGGCGAACCGCTTGGCAACTACGACGCGGTCAGGACCTTCCTGACCATAGCGACGGACCAACATGGTCTCGGGTTCTCTCCCCGGAAAGTGACCCTGTCCACCTGCGGTCTGGCGCCAATGATCGAAAAGCTGGCAGATGACGCTGTGGACGCAAGCCTCGCCATATCACTGAACGCGACTACCGATGCGGTGCGGGACCGGATTATGCCAGTGAACCGAACCTACCCTCTGGAGCGCCTCATGCGGTCGCTGCGATACTACGCGGCGAAGACCGGGCGTTCGCTCACCATCGAGTACGTGCTCTTCAGGGACGTCAACGATTCGCCAGCTGACGCCGAGCGGCTGGTGGCCATGACCGACGACCTTCCCTGCATGGTAAACCTCCTGCCCTTCAATCCCTTTCCCGGAAGCGTTTTTGCATGCCCGGAACCCGAGCGGCTGTCGGCGTTCCGGGACATTCTCATTCGGGCCTCGCGCATCGCCGTGGTGCGCAAGAGCCGCGGGAGCGACATCCTAGCCGCCTGCGGACAGCTTCGGGCCGGCGAACGCAGCACACCAGGAACGGAGATCGGCCCTCCAAAAAGCTGATCGGAAGGGTCAGCCGGTTGAACGCTCCCGCTGCCGCATTTGAAGCTCGTGCGGGTTCCGTCTCTGCCTTCTCTTGACGCAGCAGTGCCTCTCCAAAAGAAAAAGGACCGGAAGCGCTTTCCGGTCCCTCAGTGAAGTCGTGCTGTTCGTCCTCATCTAGAAATCCGGCACCTTCCCTCCCGCGTCGGTGATCTCCCTGGCAATGTCGGCGCGCCGGATGATGAAGTGCTTGGTCGTCCAATTGAGAACATAGCGGTCGATGGTGCCCTGATCGGTCCCCGCTCCGCTGTTCTGAAAGGTCGTGCAGTCGCCGTTCAGGCAGACGTCCATCTCCACTTTGGTGGATTCCCGGGGGTCCACGCCGGAGAACAGAGCCTCTTTCCAGCGGATAAGGAACGCATCACGCTTACCTGATTCATCGATATAGAAGAACCGGCCGGTCCATTCCCGCAAGCAGGCACCTGCCTCGCAGAGCACCTGGCCCTGCTTGGTACGCATCAGTTTGCCCGTCGAGCTCTTGCTGTCGGTGAAATTCGCGATGACTTGCTGGTTGATCTTGGGCGCTACGGAGACGCCATAGGTTGTGGGAGAGTCGGCGAAGTCCACCCTGACAAGGTTCACATTCCGGTCCCGGCGAGCCTCCTCCGGGCTTTTTGCGGCCTTTGCGGCCGAAGCTGCGGCAACCGTCTTCTTCGCCCCTGGCTTCTTGTCCACCTTTTTTGCCGAAGCTGCCGACTCCTTATTCCGTTGCTCGGCCTCGGCCGCCTGCCGCTCGGCTTCAATCTTGCGGTCTTCCACGGCCTTGCGTTCCGCTTCGGCCTTGCGCGCCGCCTCGCCCTTGCGTGCCGCTTCGGCCTTGCGTTCTTCCTCGGCTCGTCTGGCAGCTTCCTCGCGCGCGAACTCCTTCAGGTCCACGATGCGGTTCTCTTCGAAGCGACCCTCGAGCATGAGCGTTTCGCCCGGCTTCACAATGAATTGCCCGAAGATCCTCTGACTGCCCTGGCGCATCGTGATCGCGTGTTCACCGGGCGGTACGTCCTCGACAAAGAGGTCGGCGTCGCCCACGTAGGTGCCGTCGAAATAGACACGCGCGCCGACAAGGGTGCTGCGGATATCGATATGTCCCGCGACGGGGGCGGCCTTTTCCCCGGCAAATGCCGCGCTCCATGCCAGCAGGACCATGACCATCAGAAACACCTTCTTACCGCACATCTCTCCCCCCTGACTCCTGTGCGAAATGTCCGTAACAAAAGAAATATAGCAGATAAACAGAAAAAATCAAGGTCTTTCCAAAATTTTATAGTCAAAGGCCAGCGCCGGCGGGTCGTTCAATACAGAAAGGCCATACATTGATGTGCTCATAGATTATCTGGACGAAACTGTGGCAAACGGCAGGATCGGGAGGAGGCAGGCGTGTCTGCCGGTCCTGCACGTTTCTATTGCCGGAAAAGAGTCATTCGGCGACCAGGAATCTTCGGGGGACGGTTTTGCTCGCCCCTGGAGAGGTGCGGAACCTATCTTCGCAGCTGTTCGATGACGCCGGCCATGTCCGCCGGGGGAGGGGCGATGAAGGTGAGCTGCGTACGCGTTACGGGATGGAGGAGCGAGAGGGACTCGGCATGGAGCATCTGACGGGGGATGATGATGTCGCCGACCTTTGCGGCCCTTGCACCGCCGTAGGTACTGTCGCCGAGAACGGGAAAGCCCGCGTGAGCCATGTGCACGCGGATCTGGTGCGTCCGGCCGGTCTTGATCTCCACCTCCACCAGCGTCGCACCCCTCAGCCGTTCCTTGACCTTGTAGAGCGTGACCGCCTCGCGGGGGCTGGCGGTATGGACG
Source organism: Nitrospirota bacterium (assembly GCA_037916085.1). Lineage (GTDB taxonomy): Bacteria > Nitrospirota > UBA9217 > UBA9217 > UBA9217 > JAKAHZ01. Next base: position 16,874 of record JBAIYC010000421.1, read on the forward strand.
CTGATCTTCTTCCGCTCCTTCACGTGCCTGCCGATTGCCGCCTCGACTGTGCCAGATCCCTTCTTGATCACGCCGGCGACGACGGCGAGATATTTCTTCTTCACGATACGGTCCTTGAACTGGGCGGCCAGCGCCTTAAGCGCCTGCTCGGTCCGCGCCACGACCATGATTCCCGACGTGTCCTTGTCCAGACGGTGCACGATGCCGGCCCGCTCCCGTTCGCTCCCCTCCCCGGCCTGTTCCGTCTTGCCTGAGGAGGGGAGGCTCCCGTAATGGAAGAGGAGCGCGTTCACCAGCGTGCCGGTGTAGTTCCCGGGAGCCGGATGGACCACCAGCCCCGCCTGCTTGTTCAAGACCACCATATGCTCATCCTCGAACACAATGTTGAGGGGGATGTTCTCGGGCAAGACCTCGCGCACCGGCCGTTCGGGCAGTTCCAGCACGACGTTGTCGCCAGACCGGACTTTGTATCCCGGCTTCTCGGGCCTGCCGTTGACCGTGGCAAGCCCGTTCTTGATCAGTGTTTGGATGCGGTTCCGGGAGCTGTAGCCTTCGTGATGCTGGATGAACATGTCGAGGCGCTTGCCGGCGTGGCTGTCGGTGACAATGAGGGTCTTCAGAGGCATGGGAAAGCTCTGTCGCGGCAGGTCAAGGTTTTGATCTGTTCGTCTTCACCCTATCCTCGACCTCGATCTGCTTCCTCCGTCCCAGCCGCCAGAACATGAAGAGCGAGAAACAGAACGCGAGGATGGCGATGATCTGGGAGGTGGAGATCACGCCGTCGAACCAGACGCCCCGTGCCGCGTCGCCGCGGAAAAACTCGACGACGAACCGGAGGATGGAGTAAAGGGCAGGATAGAGCCAGAATATCTCGCCGTCGAACTTCTTAAAGCGGGAGAGCGTCAGGAGCAGAAGGAAGTTCATGAACTCGCCGCCGGCCTCAAAGAGCTGCGTGGGATAGAGCGCGACGCCGAGCGGCGCAAGGGCGTGCGGGTCCGCATAGGTGATACCCACTGCGCTGGCACAAGGCGCTCCGTAGCAACACCCCGCAAAGAAACAGCCGAACCTACCGAACATGTGGCCCAGCGCGATATAGGGGGCAATGATGTCCGCCGTCTTCCATACCGGAAGGTTGTACTTCCGCACGTACCAGACGCCCGTGGCCGCAGCGCCGATCAGGCCGCCGTAGAACACCAGCCCGCCCTTCCAGATTGCGAAGACGTCCAGCCAGTTCCTCTCGAACTCCTGCAAGTTCACGAGCACGTAGAGGAGCCGCGAACCCACGATGGCCGCGAGCAGCAGATAGACACCCATGTCCAGGATGCGCTCGGGCTCGATGCCTTCCTTCCGCGCCTTGCGCGCTGCGAGCCAGATGCCCAGCAGGAACCCGATGCCGATCATCAAGCCGTACATGCGGATCGGGATGGGGCCGATGGCCCAGTTGCCGAACTCAATCCTCGGGATTTCGAAAAGAATGGGATGCATGGGTCATCTAAAGCGAATCAGAAGACGAATGTCACACATGCTACGAATGGCACGAATGGAATGCGAACCAGGAGGCCGTTCGTGCAATCCGTCCTGTTCGTGTCATTCGCGTGAGTTAACGCTTCTCGGCATCCTCTGCTGCGAGCTGCTTCTTCGGAAAGAGCATTTCGATCACCAGCAGTCCCACTCCCACGGTGATCGCGGAGTCGGCGACATTGAAGGCGGGCCAGTGGAAGGAGCGATAGTACCACTCGATGAAGTCCACCACTTCTCCGTACCGCATCCGGTCGATGAGGTTCCCCACGGCGCCCCCGCAGATGAGCGCATAGGAGACAAGCGACAGCCGCTCGCCGGTCTTCCGGACGAGGACTACGAGGACCACCAGTGCTACGAGCGAAACGATAATGAAGAAGGCCGTCCGCCAGGAGCCCTGCACGCCTGAAAGGATGCCGAAGGCCGCGCCCTTGTTCCGGACATAGGTCAGGTTGAAGAAACCGGGAATGACCGGCACGCTCTCATAGAGCCGGAAGTGCCGCATGACCAAGAGCTTCGTGTACTGGTCCAGAAGGATCACGGCGCATGCGATAGCCGCGACCCAGGGGTATTTGTTCTTCATGTTGCTCCGATTGAGTGATTCCGTGATGAATGATCGAGAGTTTGAGGAGACACGCAGTTTCCTTCCTCAATCACTAGTTGTTCTCACTGATCACTGCAGGTTCCCCGCACACCGTGCGCAGATCTGCGGATGCTCGGCCACCGTGCCCACGCTTTCCTGGTACATCCAGCACCTGCCGCATTTCTGCCCTTTGGCAGGCCCCGCGCTGACCCTCAGCCCTTTCACCACGTCGCTCATGAACGCACCGGCTGGCGCCTCGGCTTCGGTCATGACCGCAGCCTGGGAAACGATGAAGATGAACGGCAGGTCCTTTTCGTAGCGCCTGAGGAAATCGAACAACGCCGGCTCGGCGTAGAGCGTCACGCCGGCGTCGAGGGAATGGCCGATCTGCTTCTCCTTCCGGAGCGCTTCCAGCACCTTGGCCGTCTCGCTGCGTACTGCCTGGAGCTTCTCCCACCGGCCTTCGAGGGCGTCGTCAAGGTACTTCTCCTCGGCCTTCGGAAAGTCGGCAAGGAACACGCTCGGCACGCCGGTGCCCTTCATGTAGCCCCATACTTCATCGGCGGTGAACGAGAGCACCGGAGCCATGAGCCGCACCAGGGTCGAGAGGACCTGGTACATGGCGGTCTGGCCCGAACGCCGCTCGGGAGAAGCGCCCTTTGCCGTGTAGAGCCGGTCCTTCAGGATGTCGAGGTAGAATGCGCTCATGTCCACGGCGCAGAAGTTATGGATCGAATGAAAGACGATGTGGAACTCGAAGTCGTCGTAGGCCTTGCCGACCCGCTGGATCAGCCTCTGGAGCCGGTGCAGCGCCCAGCGGTCGACCTCGAGCAACCGGTCGTCGGAGACCCTGTTCGTCGCGGGATCGAAATCCGAAAGGTTCCCCAGAAGGTAGCGAGACGTGTTCCTGATCCTCCGGTAGGCCTCGGCAAGGTGAGTCAGGATCTCCTTGGATATGCGGATATCATCTCGGTAATCCGCCGCCGACACCCAGAGACGCAGCACTTCCGCCCCGTACTGGTCGATGACCTCCTGCGGCGCCACCACGTTGCCCGAGGACTTGCTCATCTTCTTGCCCTGGCCGTCCACCGTGAAGCCGTGCGTCAGCACGGTCCGGTAGGGCGCCTTGCCCGTCGTGCCGACCGATGCGAGGAGCGACGACTGAAACCAGCCGCGGTGCTGGTCGCTTCCCTCAAGGTACATGTCGGCGGGCCAGGAAAGCTCCTTCCGCTCCCGGAGGACCGCAGCCTGGGAGACGCCGGAATCGAACCAGACGTCGAGGATGTCCATTTCCTTCTCGAACTCGCTCTTTCCGCATTTCGGACATTTCGCACCGTCAGGCAGCAGGTCCGCCGGCGTCATCGTGAACCAGATGTCCGAGCCCTGCTTCTCGACGATGTTCGCCACATGGTCGATCACAGCTTTGTCCAGGAGCAGCGTACCGCAGTCCCTGCAGGTAAAGGCGGCGATCGACACACCCCATGCGCGCTGGCGCGAGATGCACCAGTCCGGCCGGTCCTGCACCATCGAGAGGAACCGGTCTTTGCCCCAGGCCGGGACCCAGGCGACGGTATTCGCGTTCTCGACGACCTTCGCGAGCAGGTCGTTCTTCTTCATCGAGATGAACCACTGCTCCGTCGCCCGGAAGATCACCGGGTTCTTGCACCGCCAGCAATGGGGGTAGGAGTGCACGAGCTTCTCTTCGGCAAGAAGAGCGCCTCGTTCTTTCAGCAGGGCAATCACGCCCTTGTTCGCCTTGTGCACGTTCTCGCCAACGAAGATCCCGGCCTCTTTTGTGAAACGCGCCTTCTGGTCCACGGGCGCGTAGACGTCGAGGCCGTATTTGAGCCCGACCTCGTAGTCCTCCTGGCCGTGGCCGGGTGCGGTGTGCACGGCACCGGTTCCTGCCTCGAGGGTCACATGCTCACCGAGGATGACAAGGGAGTCACGGTCCAGGAAGGGGTGGCGGGCCTTCAGGCCTTCGAGCTTGCTGCCCTTGAATTTCTCGATGACCTTGTGGTCCCTGATCCCGAACTTCTGGAGCGACTGGGCAAGGAGCGCTTCGGCAACGATCAGGACCGTGCCCGATTGAGCATCCTCGAAAGCGACATAGTCGAGCTCGGGGTGGAGCGCTACGGCCAGGTTCGACACCAGTGTCCAGGGCGTGGTTGTCCAGATGACGATGGACGTCTCCTTCCCGGAGAGCGACGGCAGTGCCTTCGCCGCATCGGGAAGGCGGAACTTGACCGAGATGGACGGCGACTCGTGGTCCGCGTACTCCACCTCGGCCTCGGCCAGCGCCGTCTCATCGTGGCCGCACCAGTATACGGGCTTCTTGCCCTTGTAGACGCCGCCGTTCCCAACGAACTTGCCGAGCTCGCGCACGATGGCAGCCTCGTAGGGATAGTTCATCGTAAGGTAAGGGTTCTCCCAGTCGCCGAACACGCCGAGCCGCCGGAACTCCTCGCGTTGGATGTCGATGAACTTCCGCGCATACTCGCGGCAGAGCGTCCGGATCTCGGCCTTGCTCAACGAATCCTTCTTGGGTCCGAGATTCTTGAGCACCTGGTGCTCGATCGGCAGCCCGTGGCAGTCCCAACCGGGCACGTACGGCGAGAAGAAGCCCTGCATGGACTTGTACTTCACAATGATGTCCTTGAGCGTCTTGTTCAGCGCGTGGCCGATGTGGATATGGCCGTTGGCATAGGGCGGCCCGTCATGCAGGATGTAGCTCGTTCTCCCGGCGTTCTTCTGCTGAACGAGGCGGTAGGTCCCCTGTTCCTGCCAGCGCCTGATCGTGCGGGGTTCCAGGTCCTTCAGGTTCGCCTTCATGGGGAAATCGGTGGTCGGCAGGTTCAGCGTTGTCTTATAGTCCATAGGTGTCTTTCAAAGAAGATTAATCACGGACAGCTCTCTGCGCACGGCTTATTCAACAAACAAGGCCAGGATCTGTTGCTCTCTGCGTTCATCCGTGTGTTCCGCGAGGCGGGACCCGCGGTTCCAACGGACCTGTTCCTGGCTGCTCCTTAGTCCTCGGCGTCCTCGGCCTTCTTTTTCTTCATCAGGGTGAAGTCGCCTCCGCCCTGGTCGAGCATATAGAACTGGTCCGCCTTCATCTGGTCCTGCGGGGACGCGTACTTGGTCGGCTCCGTGCCTTTGCGGAACGCATCGAGGTAGGCGTCCGCGTCCCCGTCGCGAGCGAGCAGCCCCGAGGCCGGATCGATCTTCGTAAAGACGATGTCGTCGGGCACCGGGAATTCTTCGGCCGCTGTCCCGGCCAGCGCCCTGGCCATCACGCCGGTCCAGATGGGAAGCGCTGCCCGGGCGCCGGTCTCTTTGTCCCCCAGCGAGGCGCCGGCATTGTCATATCCCACCCAGACGCCGGTCACGATGCTCGGGCTGAAACCCACGAACCAGGCATCCACGTAGTTGTTCGTCGTACCGGTCTTGCCGGCCAGAGGCCGGTTCAGGACCTTGGCGCCCTTGCCCGTCCCCTCTTCGATAACGCTCTTGAGCAGGCTCGTGACGAGATAGGCCGTGGTCCGGTCGATCGACTCCTTGGGATCGGGACCATAACTTTCGAGCACAGCGCCCTTGCCGTCCACGACGCTCTTGATCAGGATGGGCGCGCTGTGGACACCCTGGGCCGCGAAGGTGCCATAGGCGGAGGTCAGCTCGATGGGCGTCACCGCAGAGGAACCGAGCGCGGAGGTGTAGTCGTCGTTGATCGGGCTCGTGATGCCGGCCCTGCGCGCGAAGTCCACGGCCCGCGACAGGCCGATGTCCTCAAGGAGACGGACGGTCACCGCGTTCCGCGACAGGGCGATGGCCGTTCGAAGACGCATGGGTCCCAGGAACCGCTCATCGTAGTTCTCGGGCTTCCAGCTCTTCTTGTCCTGTTGCGTCTGCTCGTGGATCACCGGCAGGTCCAGGAGGATGCTGGCCGGCGTGTACTTGTAGTGGTCGCCGTCCTTTGCTTCGAGCGCCGCACCGTAGATGAAGGGCTTGAAGCTCGAACCGGGCTGGCGCTTGGCATCGGTCGCATGGTTGAACCCGCCCTCCACGAAGTCGTAGCCGCCCACCATCGCGCGAATATAGCCTGTATAGGGTTCGATCGTCACCACGGCGCCCTCGACCATCGGCGTCTGCTCCAGGCCGAACAAGGCCGTCTGCTTCTTCTTGTCGTACTCCTTGAACCGGACCTTGATGATGTCGCCGACCTGCACGATCTCGGCGGGCGTCTTGAACTCGTCGGGCGCGTCCTTCTGCTTCTTGTGCTTGAGGAGGGCCCAGGCCATGTCGTCCTTCAGGACGAAGCCGATCATGCCGCGCCCCTTGACCGTAAGGTAGGTGTCCCCCACAGCAAGCACATGGGCGTTGAACACCTCGCCGGGCTTGACCAGAACGCGGAGCGAGCCCGTCTCCGTCTCCTTGGGCTTCACATCCCTGTGGCCGATGCGGCCGCGGAATCCCTCCCGCTTGTCGAGCGCCCGAAGCCCTTCCTTGAGGGAGGCCATCGCTGCGCGCTGGAGATCGTAGTCGATCGTAGTGTAGACCTTGATGCCCCCCTGATAGAGCTTCTCTTCGCCGTATTTCGCCAGGATGTACTTGCGGACAAGATCCACGACGTGGGGAGCGACATCCTCGGCGGTCCGCAGGTTCTCGAGGTTCAGCGGCTGATTGTAGACCTGCTTGGCCTGGGCCTCGGTGAGATAGCCCTCGTCAACCATGCGCCGGAGCACGTGCCACTGCCGAAGCTTTGTCAGGTCGATATCGCCATAGGGAGAGTACCCCATGGGTGACTGCGGGAGTCCTGCCAGGAGCGCGGCCTCGGCCTGGTTCACTTCCCAGATGTTCTTGCCGAAGTAGGTCTTGGCCGCCATCTGCACGCCGTAAGCGCCGTGGCCGAAGTAGATCTTGTTCAAGTAGAGCTCGAGGATCTCGTCCTTCGAGATCTCCTTCTCGAGCCGCCGCGCCAGGATGATCTCGCGGATCTTCCGCGTGAACTTCCGCTCCGGCGAGAGGAAAACCACCTTGGTCAGCTGCTGGGTGATGGTGCTGCCACCCTGGCTCACGCGCAGCCGGGTGATGTTCTTGAGCGCCGCGCGCAGGATGCCGCGGTAGTCGATGCCGTGGTGCTGGTAGAACCGCGGATCCTCGGTAGCAAGGAGCGCGTTCACCATCGACTTAGGGATTTTCGCCAGCGGCACGTACACGCCTTTCTCGATCCGGACCTGGCCCAGGACCCTGCCGTCGTCGGCGTAGATCGTCGTGCCCGGTGACGGCTTGTAGTCCTTGAGCGACTCCACTGTCGGAAGATTGAAGGAAAGGACGAAGAACAGGAGGACGATAAGGAGGAGACCTGCAATACAGCAGGAGAACAGCAGGAGAAAAGCCTTCTTGACAGTCATGGTCCGAAGCCACGGGAAGACGCGCTCCTGCCAGAGCCTGAGGACGAAGTTCCTCACAAAGGTTACGAAGGCGCGCAAACGTTCAATGATCTGCTTCATGTGATGCTGATGCCTGCTTTCACTAAGTGATTATGACCCGGGAGGAGAGTGTAACGCCTTATTTCAGAAGCGCTTTTCCTCGAAAAGGTGGGAGGTATAATAGCATCGGTTGAGGGCAAAATCAAACGAAAAGTGGTCCGCTCAGGTTGAGCGGCCGGCCAAGTAACGGATAACTGTCGTTCATCCTTGTGAACCTCGAGGGGCGCTGCCCGGACGCTCCGTCCCCTGCTCGTAGACCATGCGGAGGTGCTTGTAGACAACCATGTGCATCAGCACCGTCTGGAGTTGCTTCGGACAATGCAGGAGCGTCATAAGAACTGTCCGGAGGAACATGCGGGACCTCCGAAGGTCCGTTGTCAGAAGGTAGTAGCGAAGGATGCGAAGAAGCGTCATGAGCCCCTTGCCGGTGACCGGTGTTCCGCCGCTTCTGTTTCTGCCCGCTCCAAGAGACACGGCGGCAAGCAGCCGCTCGGCGAACCGTTCGGGGTCGTAGAGAGTCCGCACCAGGTGGCGATAACCGGTGATCAGTTCATCGAAGGTCATGTTCTTCGGAACGATATTCGTGACGATCAGGCTCTCCGCCGCTCCCCGAATGCCCCCTGCCTCGGAGTCCCGCAGCCGCCCCTCCCGCCGAATGCGGTCGTACAGCGGCGTGCCCGGCAAAGCCTGCAGGATGCCCACCATCGCAACGGGGATCGAGGCCGCCTGGATGAAATCGAGCTGCTCCCGGAAGATGCTCCCGTCGTCTGCGTCGAAGCCGACGATAAAAGCGCCCCAGACGATAATATTATGCGACTGGATCGTGCGGACCGCCTCCAGCATATCGACCCGCGCGTTCTGCACCTTCCGGACGGCCATGAGGCTCGCCTCCCTCGGCGTCTCGATGCCGATGAAGACGCGCCGCACATTTGCCTGTTCCAGGAGACCCAGCATCTCTTCGTCCCTCGCCGTATCGATGGTGAACTGAAGGCTGAAATAGATGCGGTGACCGATGGACGCGACGAACCGCCCGATCTCCCGCAGCAGTTCCTTCGATCGCGACCGGCTGCCCAGGAAGTTGTCATCGATGATGAAGATCGAGTCCACGGGCAGCTTCCCCAGTGTCCGTATCTCATCCATCACCTGCTCCGTAGACTTGGCCCGCGAGCCCCTGCCAAGCCGCACCGGGATCTCGCAGAACTCGCAGGCATGGGGGCAGCCGCGCGACGTCTCGATGATCGCCGAGGAATAGGATGAGAGGTCAAGGAGGTCGAACCGAGGCAGAGGCGAATCCTTCAGGTCCACGAGCGTTTCCTGCACATAGAGCTGCCGCGGTCTCTTGGCAGACAGATCGTCGATGAACTGCGGCCAGGTGTATTCCGCTTCGCCAAGGAAGACGGTGTCGGCATGGCGGGCGCATTCGTCGAGATTCCCCGTCCGGACGAGGGGGCCACCGATGGCAACCGTGACGCCCCGCTTTCGAAGCCCGTCGGCAAGTTCGAAGACCCGTTCTTCCTGGATATGGTATCCCGTGATGCCGACGATATCGGCATCGGCGGGGATATCAAGGGGACGCACGTTCTCGTCTTGGATCACGATCTCGTGTCGATGAGGCGTGAGCCCGGCGAGGGTGGCAAGGGAAAGGGGCGGGAAGGGAAAAGCGCTTCCGGACAGGTCCCGGCAGAGCGTGAAGTCCCAGAGCGAAAGAGGAAAACGGGGGTTCACGAGGCAGATCTTCA
>JBAIYC010000422.1:0-9635 GCA_037916085.1 Nitrospirota bacterium
CACCAGCCGCGGCATGTCCTCCTTCCACTGGTCGCGGTCGAGGAAGGTGAGCACCGTCCTGACGGCGTTCAGATCGCCCGAGATCATGAGCCACCAGTAGTAGTCCGTCTTCTCCGTCGAGAATCCCATGGTGGTCCCCTGGAAGTTCATGCGCGACCTGATGATCTGCTCCGCTTCGGCAAGCCGCCTGTTGCTGTCGGGGATCGAGGGAACGCGCATCAGCACGTTCATCCAGTCGATCACCGCGGATGTGGGCCAGAGGTTCGGTTCCACCGAGATCGAGCCCAGGAGCTTCGGCTCGGCCTGATTATATCGCGCGAGCGCCTCGAGCGCCGCCATCTTCCGGATCGAGACATCCGCGGTCGGAAGCGCGGACCAGCGGATCACCTTTCCTTCGATGAAGCCGCGGAGTCCTGCAAGCATGCGCTCCTTCGACACCGCCGGGATCTCCCAGCCCGCCTCGTTCGAAACAGAGAGCATATAGGCCGTCAGCGTATCGCTGCCCCAGCGACAGGTGGGGAAGTACTTCACCAAGCCGTCGCCGTCCAGGTGCGCCGGAAGGTCGGCCATCGTCTGTTTCCAGAGCGACTCGTCGCGGAGCGCTATTGCACGCGAGGTGCGCTGCTCCATGCAGGTGTAGGGATACTGCTTCATGTACCAGGTGACGCCGCCCATGCCGTTCGCTAGTTTCTTCCGGAAGGCAACGTTCACGCCGCCCTTGCCCGGAAGGGAGTCCTTCGGCCTCTCGACGGCAAGGGTGTACGGCTTCTCGATCTGCGTGAGCGTGGCCTGGAAGACCCGTGCCTGCACCGCCTCGACCACCTTCTGCGTCACCTTGAGCCTGTCGCTGGCTGCGCCGTTCTTCTCCTTCGCCGTCACCTCCCAGGTGAGCGAGTCGATGTTCAAGGGGACCGCCATGTCCCAGAAAAGCTCCCGGGCCTCGCCGGCCGCAAGGCTTTCGGTCCGGGTCTCGGGCTTCGTGGGCGTATTCGTGACGGACGCCGTTATCACCACATCCATCTTCCGGTCCGAGGCGTTCCGCACCGTGAACCCGGCCCGGAACGAATCCCCTTCCCTGAGCACCGGAGGCAGTCCGGAGAGCAGCATCAGGTCCTGAGTTGTCCTGATCGAAGCTTCTCCGCTTCCGAAGAGGCCTGTCTCGGCATTCGCCACCGCCGCGATCTTGAAGCTCGTGAGCGAATCGTTCAGCGGTATCTCGATGATCGCCTCGCCTACGTCGTTCAGCTTCACCCGTCCCTTCCAGAGGAGCAGGGTGTCGAACATCTCGCGCGTCGTGGCGCGTCCGCCTCCGCCGCCGGCAGGGAAGGCCTTGAGGCCGTAGTGCCGCTTGCCGATCACCTGCATCTGGGCGGTTGAGGTGTGGACCTCACAGCCGCGGCGGCCCATCATGGCGTCAAGCAGCTTCCAGCTCCTGTTCGGCATGAGCTCGAGCAGGCCTTCGTCGACAACAGCGACAGCGACCTCGGTGCTCTTCGGCGCATAGGGATTCTTCGGGTCGCGCTGGAGCACCTTGACTTTCACCTTGGCCTTGTCGCGGATCTTGTAGACCTGTTTCTCCGGCGTCACGAAGACGCGCAGCTCGTGTGCCCGCCAGCCCGCGTTGATCTCGGCAATACCGAGCTTGAAGGCCGGCCTGCCGAGATCCACCAGTGCCGTTGGCTTCACGTCTCCCACCCTGCCGCGGACGACAAGAACCGATACGAAGACGTTCGGCGCATAGTTCCCCTTCACCGGCACCTCGACCACCGGCAGACTGCCGGAAAGCTTCTTCACGAAGGTCTCGGCCACGCCTTCGCGCTCCACGGTCACGAGCGCAGTGGCCTCGCGGAACGGCATGCGCACCTGGAACTTCGCCGTGTCTCCCGGCTCGTAGCGTTTCTGCTCGGGCAAAAGGTCGATGCGGTCGTTGTCGGACACATCGAACCACCACTGGCCCTTGTCGGCGATCCAGATGTCCCGGTTGGCAACCGACGCGTTGCCGTCGTCGTCCTTGGTCCGCGCCTCAATGATCACGTTTCCCGACACCGGCGATCTTGACTCACAGATGAGGAGCCCCTTCGCGTCCGTTTTCCCTTCGCAGACCTGCTGGAGCTTCTTCGTCTCCGTCTCATGTTCATAGGCATAGAAGCCGCCGATCAGCCGTTTTCGGTGCGAGTAGGTCTTCCGCTGGAAAATGTCCGCGGTCACGCTCCGGGTCGCGATCGGCTTCCCTGTGAGGTCGACGACACGAACGTGGAACTTGAAGGAATCCTTTGCCGCCACCCAGGAATCGGGCTTGATGCCCACGAGTACCCTGGACGGCCAGAGCGGGATGCGGGCCGACGTGGTCTGGACCTCCCCGTTGGGATCCCGGAACTCCATCTCTGCCTGGAGGTCCTGCGGAACCGCCGACCGCGGCAGATCGCTGATCGTTGTTCTGAGTGCGCCGGACAGGTCCAGCGTGAGCTCGCGCGTTCTCGCGCCCGCCTTGGCCCCGCCCCGTGCAGGCCGCGGCGCCTCTTCCTCGCCTTCGTAACCTTCTTCGCCTTCGAATTCCCCGGATTCATACTCCTCCGGCTCCCGTCCCGTGGTCCCTTCCTTGACAGCGCCATTGGCAAAAAGAAAGTCCTCATACTGTTCGAAGCCGACGTATTTCGGAGCAATCATCGTCCGGAGCTTGACCGACGCGCCCGACGCGCCTCCGCCGGAGAGATATTTCACGAAGAGGTCGACCGTCGCTTCCTTCGCGTTCACCAGCGGGTCCTTCGGCGGCTGGATGATGCCCTTCATGAGCGGCACGCGGAACTCCTCGACGCGGAACGATCCGGACTGCCACCCGTCAGCGTTAAAATACTCCTCATCCCCCTCCTCGTAGCCGCCAACAGCGGTCCGCTGCTTACCGCTCCCCTTCTTGAGCAGCGTGATGCTGTACGTGCCGAGCTTGGCGTCCTTCGGGATCTTCCAGGTCGTCTCGGCAACGCCGCTGCCGTCCCAGACGAGCGGAAACTCATAACGTTGATTGCTGCCCGCATGGCGGATGAGGACGGCCTTGGGCTTCTCGGACAGCTGGACAAAGCCCTGCATCGTATGTTTCCTGATGATGTGCTTCATCGAGACCGTCTCTCCGGCCCGGAAAAGGCTCCGGTCAAGGATCGTGTGGCCGATGACCGGTCCGCGGTACCCGGCATGGGGCAGGTTGAACCGCCAGGACTCGATGCCGTTGTTCCAGGTGGAACGCACAAAGGTCATATCGTCGTTCGTCCGGGCGAAGACGTAGTAGCCCCGCATGTTCCAGTTCCGGCAGTTCGGAAGCTTCTCCTCGGCCGGCAGTTCCTTGTTCACCATGGCAACGCCGTTCTGATCCGTCCTTCCTTCCCAATGCACCGCGCCTTCACAGTCCAGGATCTTCACCTGGGCGTCCTTCACCGGCTCTGCCTTGTCGAGTGTCGTGACCCAGACCAGCGACGCTTCCCTGCCAAGCTTGAAGTGTGCCGAAAGGTTCGTGACCAGCGCGGCAGCAGGCGCGTAGTAAGGCTGGGGCTTGCCGAGGAGCGACTCGCCGAGGATGCGGCTCTCGAGCTCAACGACGTAGAAGCCCGGCTCCTTGAGCGGAATACCGATCACTTCGAAAGCCTTCGCACCGTTCGGCTTCGGGATGGTGAATTCCTTTGGCTTGCCCGCGGCCTCGGTGCCCGAAAAGATCGGCTTGTGTGGATCGTGCTCCTGCACGCGGTCAAGCCAGGCCATGATGTCCGTCTCGCTGGCAAAGGTCCTGACCTTCCCGGTCACCTGGCCGGTAAAGAGCGACTTGATGGCGCCTGCGACCTTGTCCGCCGCGCCGGACACGTTGTCCGCCGTCTTCTCGACCACGTTCTTCGAGCCAACGGCGTCGAACATTCGCGCCTTCACCTCGGCCTCGATGTTCCTGATCGTGACCGGAAGGAGCGGGTCGGCGCGCTCGATGATACCGAAGTCGGCGGCGAACTTTGCGAGCGGCGGGTAGTCCGCGCTCTTCACGGCAAGAGGATACTTGTCGGCGTTCGCGAGCGCGCGGCCGGAATCGTCCTTGATGTCCTTGGGGACCTCGATGGTGAACGTCGCAAGGGGAGGCAGCGGGGCCCGGAAGATGACACGGTTCACGGACTCCGGTTTCTTGGCAGTATCCTCGCCCTCGCCTGCGGAGCGGGACAGGACAGGTCTGAACACGGAACTGTTCGGGCCCTTCATCACGATCTTCTCTGCCTGTTCTCTCGCCACTGGAGCGGAGAAATAGAGCTCGAAAGGCAGGATGGGGATACAGTCGGCCTTCTCGTTCTCCCGGTCACAGCTGAACTTGGCCGTAAAGGGATGTCGGACGCGGTAGGTGAGCGTCTGGTCGGATGATGTAGGCACGCCGCTCGCAGACTCGATCCCTTTGCCCCAGAGAAGCTGCATCTTCGCACCGCTGGGCAGACGCTGCTTGCACTGCACGATGAGGAGCGGAAAATCCTTGGCACCTTCCCGGGACAGACCGTAGTGGAAGCGCTGGCCCTGCGCCTTCAGCAGCTCGTCGCGGTCCTGTCCCGTTATGATGCGTATGCCGATCTTCTCGGAGATGCCTTCGGCCGTGCAGAATGCATGGCCCAGGACCGTGCTCTCCTTCGGCTCAGCATCGAGGGCGAGGATGAATGCCTGCTCTTCGTCGATCTGGCCTCCTTCGTAGGGATTGGACCGCCTGATAGCCGGCCCGCCGGTGGTGAATGTGAACTTCCGGTTTCCGCCGACCTTGGTTCCCGCAAGGGTCTTGAGCTCGGGCTTTATCGTGAACGTGCAGGCGACGCCTGCCGGCAGGTCACGGTCGAAGTCGTATTCCCAGTTCTTTCCGTCCGCCCAACGTCCCTTCCCCATCTCGGGACAGGAGATGTCGAAGGGATCCACGATCCGCGGGTCGCCGAAGGGCACCATCTGCTCCGAGAACCGGACGTTCACCTGACGGACGACCTTCACCTCGCCCATGGGCGAGAATAACTCGACCGACGGTTCGGCGGCAAAGGCGGTGCCGAAGACCGTCAGGATACCTGCAATGATGACCCCTGCCACGAACGTTCTCATTCTGTCCTCCTGGGTAGATGTGAATATCAATATCCGGTAGGCGAAAATGCATAAAGTTCTTTAACTACCCGCGGAACTCCCAATCGGGAAATTGATGACGCTGGTGCCGTGGCGCCTAGAGCGAGATATACAAAAATAAATGGCGGCACAAATAAATCTATGACACAAGCAAGTATATAAAAAAGAGGTCGCGAAATAAAGCGAAAAGATGGGGTACGGTCAGGGGATGGCAAAATGTTGCAGAGGGTCGCCTCAGGCTGCAGAATGGACGAGGTCGCCCGGCCACGAAAGAAGTCCCATCGACAGGATATCAGGATCGGCTCACGCCCGGCTGATCCGGCCTATCCCTCCATCACGACCAAGGGCATGTGATTCCCGCCTTCCGCCATCTGACCAGCCTGGGCTAGAGTATGTCGTTGTTGTCCGGCTAGACCGTGCGCCTGTCCTCTGTCTTCGTCGTATCCGGGGAAGGCACGGGAACGGTTGACCCTAGCGGCGCGGACGAGGCCCGCGCAGCCTGCCGCTCGCGGACGGTCTTCAGCAGTCCTGCCTGGAGGTCGCGCCGAAGCTGGTCCGCCGGATCGACGAGTTTGCGAAGGTCCTGTTTCCTTCCCGCGTTCTCGGCGTCAAAGGCCGCGATATCCTTGGCGCTGAAGGGCCGCTCCTCGCCCCGCTTCACAAAGACCCGCTCGTATCCGAGCGCATCGAGCACAGGACCGGCAACGGATTCGAAGATGCGGATGTCCCGCTCCGAAGTCTCGCGCAGGAACTTCCTGCTGTTGTCCGCCATCACCGGGCTCGTCACGTTGGCCCAGAGCTCGCTCGACGTGGCAGCGCGATGCGCCTCGCCCGTCCGGTGATAGTCCAGTATGGATGTGCGGTACGGCAGTCCGAGGAACGCACAGATGGTCCGTGCGGTCCCCTCCGGTTCGCTGGTCAGCATTTCATAGCTCACCGACAAAAAGCGGGCCGGATGGATAGTGTCCCGGAGGCGGAGGGCCAGCGCCTGGGTCGCGGCCCATTCCTTCGCGATATGGTAGACATGCTTCTCTCCGACGACGGCCTTCAGGAAGGACACCGCCACATCCCGGCCGTCGCGGTACAGATAGATATAGTTAGGCGTGCGAAAATGCTCCTCGATCTGCTCCGCGTAGTTGATGTTCGCCAGGCTCTTGCAGCACCACGTTGCCGCTCCCTTCGCTTCGGCGCAAACGTCGTACACCGCTCCCTGGATGGCCATGAGGCTTCGCATCCGGCAGCGCCGGACGATGTCCTGCCGGTCCAGGACCACGCCTTCCCAGGGCACCGGGTTCAGCTCCACGAGCCGACACACATCGTCCACCAGCTCGGTGAAGTTCTCGTCCAGGTTCAGGTCCCTGTAGGCCGGCACGAGCGGCATGATCCGTTGAAGGATGTGCGGCGGATGGGGCGCCGCGATCTCAGGCAGCTGGTTCAGCATCAGGCGGAGCAGGTTCGAGCCCGAACGTTGGGTCCCGATCATGAATATCGGCATCATAGTTTTCTGTCTCCTTTCGTGATTGGAGGGAATTGGAATCACCATGCAGGAAACTGTGTGTACGCGATCGTGCTCTTCTCTGCGCCCCGGGGGTATCCTCTGTGGTCAATCCGTCGGCATTAGAACGTGCCGGCATTTCAGTACAGCAAGAGCCCCGCAAGCCCTGCCGCCGGAATGATCCACGCGGTCTCCACTTTGAACCGGAGCAAAGCGAGCAGGGTCGCCAGGAAGATGAGAACAAAGATCCCGCTGACCGGTGCCGTCCGCGCCACCGTAACCGCGGCGGCAGCGATCATGCCGATGACCGCCGGGCGGATGCCGCGCAACATCGCCCTGATCACCGACGAACGCTTGATGCGGTCCAGAAAGCGCGCGCAGAGGACCATTATGACTGCAGGCGGCGTGAAGATGCCGATGGTCGCAGCTGCAGCGCCTGCCGCCCCTGCGACCTTGAATCCAATGAAGGCGGCGCTGATGAGGATAGGACCCGGCGTCACCTGGCCAAGGGCGATGGCGTCGATGAACTCCTGCCGCGTGACCCACCCGTAGCCGTCCACAACGACCCGCTGGATCATCGGAATGAACACGTAGCCGCCGCCGAAGAGCATCACGCTCATCCCGCCGAAGGTCATGAGGAGCTTGCCGGCCAGCGCGGCGTTGAAGCCGAACAGGGGCGCCGCTGACAGGCCGCCGGCGGCGACGGCGCGCAGGTCCGGACGCCCCTCCCTCTTTTCCTTCCCTCCGGATGAAGCATGCGGGGCGTTCTCGCCTGCGGGCCTTTCGCGGAACACCAGCCATCCCGTTGCGGCGCCGGCCGCGATGATACCGATCGTCACCAGGAACCCGCCGATGCCCAGGAGAAGGCCGGCGGCTGCCGCGGCCATGAGCGCCTCGGGGAGCCCGCGGACCGCCTTCTTCCCCATGTTCCATGCCGCCACGAGAATGATGGCCGCAACTGCTGGTATGAATCCCTGGAAGAACCTTCCGACCACAGGCATCTGGCCGAACCGGAAATAGGCGTAGCTCAGTCCGAGCAGGAGCAGGAAGGAGGGCAGGATAACCGCCGCTCCGCTCACCAGAGCACCGGCTCCGCCGCGCACCCGGTATCCGACGTAGGCTACGACGTTCACCGCCACCGGTCCGGGCAGGATCGTCGCCAGCGAGACGCCGTCCAGCATATCCTCCTGCCTGAGCAGCTTCCGCCGCTCCACGGCATAGTTCTGCACGACCGAGATGAGAGCCATGAAACCGCCGAAGGCGGTGCTTCCGATCTTGAGGAAGGTGAGGAACAGCGACCAGAGCGTGATGGGCCCGCCGTCCTCTGCGGTGCGTGCATCCTCTGCCTTCATGGTCAGTTCGTCCACTCCGCAGCCTCCTTCAGACTTCCGCCGTCGGGGGCAAGGTCCTTCCGGACCGCTTTCCGTGCCGGCCTCCGGTCCTCCCGCGGCAAGAATCCCCGTTCCTCCAGAAGCCGCATGATCATCCGGGCGCTCTCCTCCGGCGCCATCGACATGGTGCTGATGCGGAGCTCCGGCGAGCAGGGCGGTTCATACGCGTCATCGACGCCGGTGAACCCCTTGATCGCTCCGTTCTTCGCCATGGAATACATGCCTTTCACGTCCCTCACCTCGCAGACCGTGACAGGCGTGTCGACAAATACCTCGATGAACCGCTCAGCCCCCACGAGGGAGCGCGCCCGGTCGCGGGCCGACGCATAGGGACTGATCAGGGCACAGATCACCACGCCTTCGTGCCGGACCACCTCGGACGCCACAAAGCCGACGCGCAGGATGTTCGTGATCCGGTCCTCTTTTCCGAAGCCGAGGCCCTTCGTCAGATGCGTCCGCACCACGTCGCCGTCCAGGACCGTCACCCGTCTGCCCGACGCCAGGAGCATTGGCGCGAGGATCTCGGCAATGGTCGACTTGCCCGAGCTCGGCAGACCGGTGAGCCAGATGCAGAAGCCCTGGCGCGACCGGGGCGGGTTGGCCTCCTCCAGGATCTCTGCCACCTCGGGGTGGGTGAACCACCCGGGAAGCCTCGCTCCCCGGAACAGGGACTCTTCGATCACCTTCGCTGCCGACACGCGGACGTACTCCGCCCCAGCGTTCACGATGCTGTCGGACTCCTCGTACCGGTTCCCGCCGGGAAGGTAGACCATTTCCTTGTGCGGGATCATGCGGACACCGATCTCCGCCTCGTGCGCGCGGAAAAGCGCCTGCACGTCCCGGGAGGCGTAAAAGGCCTTCCCATCGGAGTCCTTCCCCGGTCCATGGGGATCGCGGCCGGTAATGAAATGGTCGGCCCCGTAGTTGCGGTTGATGATGCCGTGCCACAGCCCGGCGCGAGGCCCCGCCATTCGCACCGCAAGGGGAAGAAGGTTCAGTATCGTCCGCCCGGCGTCGTAGTAATGGTCGATGAGCGTCCGATAGCAACGCACCCGCGTGTAATGATGTGCCTCGCTGTAAGCGGTGATGCCGACAACGGGTTGAATGAGGAGCGACCCGTCCACTTCCTCGGTCGCCCTCTTCGTCAGGACCTCGTGGGCGCGGTGCATGGGATGGCGCGGCTGGTAAGCGATGACGTGGCGCCGGCCCATGGCCGCGAGCGCAGCGCGGACGCCGGCCGGGGTCTTTCGCAGATGGGGGAAATCGTTGTGACGGGGAAGGTTCAGGACCGTGAGCGGCCCCGACAGGAGGTGCCGCCCCCAGGTATGCATTTCTGATACAAGGGGGTGGCGCGAATCGGTGGTTCCGAGGACCGCTCTGCACTCCTCTTCCAGGTCCCAGGAGAAGACCTGGTCCAGCCGCATGATGGCCAGTATCTCATTCTTCTGGCCTCGCAGCACGAGCTCGCCGCCGATCTCCAGGCCGTCAACAGTGGCCGCAGGAAGAGTGACAGGAACGGGCATAAGCGTTCCGTCGGCCATCCGCAGGCCCCGGAGGACCGCACGATAGTCCTTCGCGCCCATGAACCGGTCCAGGGGCGAGAAGGCCCCGACCGCCATCAGTTCGAGGTCACAGACCGA
>JBAIYC010000423.1:0-5137 GCA_037916085.1 Nitrospirota bacterium
AGCAGATAGGCCCGGAACATCGTGTAGTCCTGGAACAGGACCTCGCGGTACGCGGAGTTGATGCAGAACCTGCCGCGCTGCAGCGACCAGCCCATCATCAGGCCGATCACCAGACCGGAAAGCAAGAACATCGCAGTAGAAACCATTCTCCCCTCCTTAAATGGTTGTCCCCCAAAAGTGTTCCTACTTGAGCAGCGTGCGTGGTGCCGCTGCGCCCGGCGCCTCTGGTCCTAGGGCTTCTTGATGAAGAGCTCCCACTTGTCTGCGAGCTTCACGGACTCGAAGCCGAGACCGCCCTTCTCGCAGTACCGTGGGATGCTGTCCTCGGCCGACGCCGGGGCGTCGCACAGGACCTTCAGAACCTGGCCGCTGCTGAGCTTCTCGACCGCCTTCTTCGTCAGAAGGAGCGGATAGGGACACACCCTGCCGAGCGTATCGAGTGTCTGTACCGGTGCTTCGTCTTTCAGTGACATGATTCTGTACCTCCTTAACGACAAGTAGAATGCAGTCCGAGCGACTGTTTGGTCTCGACCGAGGATCAGTTATGATGTTTAGTAATCGCGTACCTGAAGTTACAACGCAGTTTGAAAAAGTACCCTACCTTATCAAAATACCGATGCGGTGTCAATACTGCGGTGAAGAATTGGGGTGTGGAGCCCTATTTATCTTAATTATGGCCGCGTGAATTTCGCTTATACGAGAGCGAGGAGAGTGAGCACGATGACAGCGGCGAGGAGGCCGAAGCCGGCGAGAAACGCTCCCCTTCGTTTGCGGAAGGAAGGCTCTCGCGAACTGTCGAGGAACGGTGCAAGCAGTACGGCACTGAAGGCGATGCCGGGCAGGAGCACCGCACCGACGAAGGTCCATCGTCCGGGAAAGTACTTGGTCAGCTGGTAGAGGAACAGGAAATACCACTCCGGCCGCGGCGCGAACTGGGCTGAAAGGTCGATCTCCCTGCCAACCGCAGGCGGGAACAGCACAGCCAGGAGAAGCACCGCCTCGACCGTGAACAGAACGATCACGGCCACTTCGAAGAAGTAGTAGGGGAAGAAGGTCTTTTGTCTGTTCGTTTCCTGCATGGCGACCTAGTTGCGCGGACCTTGGGTGCCGGACCCCGGTGCCTGCCGGCCGATTCCAGGCGCCGTCTCCCTGTCAGCCGGCACCTGGTCTCCGTCTTCTGCCCTTCACAACCCTCCCGAGATGCCGGTCCGCCTGATCATATGGAAGTGCAGCCACAGAAACAACACCGTGAAGGCCGGCAGCCACAGAACATGCATACTGTAGAAACGGAGAAGCGTCTGACCCGTCACCTCCCCGCTTCCGCGCACCAAGCCGCCCAGGAACGGTCCTAGGACCGGCACCGAGCCCAGCATGTTCGTTCCGATGACCGTTGCCCAGTAGGCCTTCTGGTCCCACGGGAGAAGGTAGCCGGTGAATCCGAAGAAGAGCGTCAGGAGCAGCAGGAACGAGCCAGCCACCCAGTGCAGTTCCCGCGGGCTCCGGTACGAAGCGGTGATGAAGACCCGAAGCATATGCAGCACGATGGTCACGACCATGAGGTTGCCGGCCCAGAAGTGCATACCGCGAAGCAGCGCACCGAGCGGAACGGCAAGCTGGATGCGCTCGATGCTCCGGTAGGCGTCGGTCTCCGTCGGCGAATAGTGCGCCGCCAAGAGCATGCCGGTCAGGACAAGAACGAGGAAGAGCGTAAAGGTGACGCCGCCGAAGCAGTAGAAGTAATTAATCCAGCCGGGCACGGGCCGGTCCAGTACCCTGCGGTGCCTTCCGGTGAAGCCGAGGCGGTTGTTAAGGTACTCGAGGAGGCGCATGCATACACTTTACCGCAAAGTACCCGGCGACGGCAACTGCTAGTCTTCATTTCACTAATATCCTGCCTTCCCCTTGATGCCGCTCTGCGGGTATCGCCTGTTCCATCACTCCGTCGACCTTGAAGAACTTAACGGTCTCGAGAAGCTGATCAGCCTCGGAGGAAAGCCCGCTTGCTATGGAGGCCATCTCCCCCGCCGTTCCGGCCGTTCTCTGGATAACATCGTTCAACTGCTGTATCGAAACCTGGATCTGAGCCGCTCCGGAAGACTGCTCCTTCGAGGAGGCAGTGATCTCCTGAACCAGCTCCGATGTCTTCTGAATGTCGGGCAACAGCTTCGTCAGCATGACGCCGGCGCGCTCCGCCACCTCG
Source organism: Nitrospirota bacterium (assembly GCA_037916085.1). Lineage (GTDB taxonomy): Bacteria > Nitrospirota > UBA9217 > UBA9217 > UBA9217 > JAKAHZ01. The sequence goes on from JBAIYC010000423.1 coordinate 2,201, forward strand.
ACGCTTGATCGGGACAGGGAGTTGATCTCGGCGGCCGCCGTCTGGCTCCTCTCAGCCAATTTCCGGACCTCGGCGGCCACGACGGCAAATCCCTTTCCATGTTCGCCCGCCCGCGCCGCCTCAATAGCGGCATTGAGAGCCAGAAGATTCGTCTGCCGGGCAAGTTCCTCAACGATCGATATCTTTTCCGCGATGGCCTTCATGGCTTTCACACCCTCGCCGACGGCAGCGCCGCTTTCAAGCGCATCGTTCGAGCTCTTGCGGGCGATCGCATCGGTCTGGGCGGCGTTCGCCGCATTCTGCGAGATGGTTGCTGTCATTTCCTCGACCGCCGACGAGGCCTCTTCTGCAGATGCTGCCTGCTCATGCGCCCCCCGCGACATCTCGTCAGAGCTTATACTGACCTGTTGGCTGCCCGCGGCCACGTTGTTCGCCGCATTCTTGACGGTGCCGACCACGACTTGGAGCTTTTCCACCATTGCCTTTATTGAGCCGAACAGCATCCCTATCTCATCCAGGCTCCTCGTCTCGATCTTCTGGGTGAGGTCCCCGGCGGTCACTCGCTCGACCACGGCGTTCAACTGATCAATCGGCCTAAGCGCCATGAAGCGGAAGAGAAGAAAGATCAGGAGCGAGATAACCGCCATGGTTGCAATCGACAGAATGGTGATCGCTCGCGCCGACCTCGCCAGCGAGCTGTCTATTGTGTCGGTGCTGAAGCCTATCTTCACCGTTCCGATCGTCTGTTTGTTCTGCTGAATGGGACTGGCGAACTCGAGCACAGTCGATCTGACTTTGGCAAGGTTTTCAGGCTTCTTGCCGGCAAGCAGCTTCTCATCCCTGTCCAGAACGATCGCATAGACAATATCCGGATCCCCTCCGGAAATTTCGGCCACGTAGTTCTCAAGGTAAGAGTAATTGTAACTGAGGATGGGTTCAGCAGAGATACTTGCCAGAAACTTCGTCAGATTGCTGCCTTTTCTTGTGAGTGCGCCGGTAAGAACGCTCCTTTCGCCGGCGTTGATCACAATGCCCAGGACTGCGAGGACCAGGATCAGCGCGGAAAGAATCACCAGAATGAATTTGTTCGCCAGCTTCCATGCTTTCATCGAATCTGGATCCTCCGTGATGTCACGCTCGGCCGAAGAACAACGAGGAATTCGCAATACGCCGAGCTGGCGGGCACGGCACGGTCAACCTATCTGGGAGATTCCCTGCCGCATGCTGCGACAGTGAGATGATAGGAGGGCAGGCCCTCCTTTCACCATGCCGTCACCGTACCGGAACGACAACACTGATCGCGCCGCGCAGGTCGCCTACCTTGTACCCTTCCTTCTTCCGCCCCGCCACATCCAGTTCGCCGGCCGGGTCGCCGTGACAGGAGAGACACAATTGGGAAATATAGAGAGGGAACATATAGCGGACCGATCTCTTTCCGTCCACTACCGCAATCTGAGAAAAGGCCTTCCCACCTTCCAGCTGCTTTGATTCGTACTTCGAAAGCACATCCGCCTCAAACTGGTCCGGCTTGTTGTATACGGCTCTGTTCTTGAGGCTTGTTTGCTTTATCGTTATCCCCGTTTTCTTGTAGAACCTGTCGCCCACCCGCTTCCCGAATATCGCCGGAGAGAATCCCTTAAAGCCCTTCCCCGGCTCGTTTATCTGAGCTTGTGCATCGGTCACCGTCTCCTTTGCCGAGTCGTGCAAAGCTCCCAATACCTTCTCGGCAGGGTCTGCGGCGCTCAGATGCCGCACATCGATTCCGCTCATCTTCTTGAAATCGTCCGCAAGCTGGGTTTCGTACACCTGCGCGGTAAAACCCTTGTCACCCACGCCTGAATCATTGATCAGCTTCTGATTGTACGCTATCACGCCCCTGGCTTTAACAAGATAATCAACAACCAGCTTCGCAATCCGCTCCTCGTTGCCGTCTGCCGCAACCGGCCGAGCAAATGCCGGCATTACCATGGCCAGTGCAGCCAATAGCACCAGAAAATATTTCTGTTTCATAGAAATGCCCTCCTTTGAACGTGGACAGAAGAAATGGACAACGCTACAACGCGGGCATCATAACAGAAAAGTATGGTTTTGTCAATAAAAATAGGTCTCGCGGAAGGGCGGCGGCAGGACACATGAATGGTCGATCTTCAGTATGCCGCTACGGCCCTCAATCCCGATGTGTTTCCCGGTCCGATTATGTGCGGTGCGCGACAGTATCATACTCTCACGCCCACCATCACCATTCCCTTTTCGATCCGGTAGGGCAATTTCGTCAGCGGCGCGGGCGGCGGGCCGGCGATGTTCCTGCCCGTGAGGTCGTACCGCCCCCCGTGGCAGGGGCACTGGAACTCCTTCTTGCCCTTATTGTAGTTGACGAGACAGCCGAGATGGCTGCAGACCGCCGAGAGGACAACGAAGCCGTCGGGCGATGAAACGATGAATACCCTGCCTTTTCGCTCTTTCCCCGCGACCGTCGTGACCAGCTCGGCCTTCCGGACACCCTGCCGGGGAACATCGTCCTCGGGAAGAAGCGGGAACCACGCGAGCGTCCGCTCCTGTCCCCGCGTCGGCGCAAGGGACCTCAGGATCCCGAAGAACCAGCTGAGCCCGAGGAGTGCGAATAGTCCGTACAGCGCCTTCTTGATGAACTCTCTGCGGCCGTTCTCCATGAAAGACCATACTACGCCGCGAGGTGAGGGATGTCAATCCGGGGTGAATACGCCACCTCGCCCTCCCTTCAAGAGGAGCTGGGGATGTGGTTTGCATGTTTCTGTCACATGACAACAAGAAAGCCTCCGGATGATCATCCGGAGGCTAAGAGGGCAATGACGATATTCAGCTTGCTACTTCACAAAGGAACAGCAGTAATCAGACAGCGTCTTCACCTTCATCGTGAACTTGGAGTTCGCCGGGACGTCGAAGGATTGGCCGCCGGAG
>JBAIYC010000424.1:0-4874 GCA_037916085.1 Nitrospirota bacterium
CGAGTCTCCCGGTCCGTAGATCCCCCATGCGGCGCGGGAGAGCCCCAGGCCGTCAAGAAAAAGGTCAAGGGACACGGCGAGCAGACCGTCTTGCCCGATGGTTGTCAATTCTGTGTCAACGACCTCTGTTATTTTGATGCATAGAGCGGTCGCCGCGGTCTGCAACGACAAACTGGCGTGAGACGTCATCCTGCGCCCCAACGCTGATCATCGCTTTGCACTCCCGTTCCCGTCAAGGAGCTCGCGTACTTTGCCGAGCAGTGCGGGGGGCGAAACGGGCTTGGAAAGGAAGGCCGCTCCCCTTTCGAGGATCCCTCCGGTCGTCACGATGTCGGCGGTGTAACCGCTCACGAAGATCGCCTTGATATCGGGGCGTTCTCGCTGTATCCAGGTGTGGACATCCCGTCCGTTCTTCTTCGGCATGATCACGTCGAGCACGAGGAGCTGTATGTGTGCCCGCTGCTCGCAGAACCGCTCGATCGCCTCTTCCCCGTCCTTCGCCTCGATCACCCGATAGCCTCCCCGTTCGAGCACCTTCTTCATCAGCGCCCGTACCGCCTCCTCGTCCTCCACGAGCAGAATGGTCTCGTTGCCGCCGCCCGGCTCGGCTTCCCCCTTCGGACGTATCGGCACCGCTTCATCCTTTATGAGGGGAAAATAGATATCGAAGCGCGTTCCGCTGCCCGGCTCGCTCTCGCAGGTGATGTAGCCATTGTGCTGCTTCACGATGCCGTAGACGATGGAGAGACCGAGCCCCGTACCCTTGCCCGTGGCCTTGGTCGTGAAGAAAGGCTCGAAGATCCGCGCCTTGATCCTGTCATCGAAGCCCACGCCGGTGTCCGTGACCGTGATGCGGGCATAGTCCCCTTCTTTCCCGAACCCCCGGGATTGGATGAATTCCCGGTCAAGGTGCCGCTTGCCGGTGGAGATCGTCAGGCATCCTCCGTCCGACATGGCATCCTTCGCGTTGGTAGCAAGATTCATGAGCACCTGTTCAAAATGGCCTACATCTGCCATGACGACCAGCGCCTCGTCCTCCGTGTGGAACAGGATGTCCACATCCTCTCCGATGATGCGCCGGAGCAGCCGCCCCATATTCCCGATCACCTCGTTCACGTTGACCGCACAGGGACAGATCGACTGCTTCCTGCCGAAGGCGAGCAGGCCGCGCGTGAGGTTCGACGCACGCTCCGCCGCTTCGAGGACCTGCGCTGCGTCATGCCGCAGCGGGTCGTCCTCGTTTAGCCCCTTCTTCAGGAGGCTGCCGTAGCCGATGATTGTCGTAAGAATATTGTTGAAGTCATGGGCGATGCCTCCGGCGAGCTGCCCGATCGCCTCCATCTTCTGCGAATGGCGAAGCTGTTCTTCCAGCCGCTTCTTGTCCGTGATGTTGTTGACGATCTCGATGGCAGCGATGGTCCTGCCTTCTTCATCCTTGAGAGGATAGGATTTGAGGTCAACGTAGACGAGATCCTGGTCCCGGTTGCGATGAATGTGCGTTGCCGTCCGGGGTTCTCCGGTCTCAAAGGTCTGCCGCACCGCGCAATGCTCGCCGCGCTCATAGCATGCCTTGGTGCTGCCGTGGGACACGGAGAAGCACTTTCTGCCGATGACATCGGGAAGGGTCAGCTTGGCCTGGTCCAGGTAGGCCTTGTTGGCCAGCATGATGCGGTGGTCCCGGTCGATGACAATAAAGCCTTGGTCGACGGACTCCAGGATGCCGCGAATAAACTTCTCGTTCTGCCGAAGCGCGTCCTCGGTCTTCTTCCGCTCGGTAATGTCACGGCAGACCGCCACCAGGCCCAGAAGTTCGCCCCCTCCGTCCCGGATCGGCGACTTGATGATGTCGAAGTACCTCGTCCAGCCGTCCTTGTCGGCAGCGTATTCCTCGGTGTGGATCGGCTGGTCTCCCTGGAGGGCCAGCAGGTCGCTCTCCCTGCACCGCCCGGCAGCATCGGGCGGGAGATGGTCATCGGGCGTCATGCCGATGAAGCGCTCACCGGGTAGGCCGGCAACCGCCTCGACGGCGCGGTTGACCATCAGGTACCTGCCCTCCAGGTCCTTGAAGAAGACCATGTCGGGAATGGCATGGATCAGGGCCTGCAAGCGCGCGTTGGCCTTCTTAAGGGAATCCTCGTAGCGGTGGTGCTGGGTAGTGTCTCGCGCGATGCAGAGCAGGAGCTTCGCATGTTCGATCGTTACGGGGTGGGTGGTTATTTCCAGGAAGATGCTGTCTCCGCTCTTCGTGACGATCCGGAACTCTTCCGGACCGGCCGACTGGCCGCGCGCGCCCCGCTCGAGGATCGCGCGCGCCTTCGGAGCGTCAGTGGCCGAGACCAGCGTCTCCTCAAGACAGCTCATGCCGATGAGCTCGTTGCGACCACGGCCGGCAAGTTCCTCGCACCTGCGGTTCGCGACAAGGATCGTGCCTTCCAGGTCGGTGATGAAATAGCCGTCGGGGGCGAGTTCGAATACGGACTTCCACTTGTCCACTGAGCCTGTCCGTTCGCCCCGGCTCGGCAAAAGGCCGTCCTCTCTACGCCGGGCGTCAGGCATGGACTCGCCCCGTCGTCGCCTCCAGCTGCTTCAGAAGCTGCGTCGAGGGCAAAAAGTGTGACCCCTGTTGCTCTTTGACGAGCTGATAGAACCCGCAGGTCAGGCAGTTATGCGACTTGTCCGCGAACGTTCCCTGCACCTTGCCCTTGCAGAACGTCCCGGCAACGGCCCAGCAGGCCCTGCCGCCGTTCCTGCCGCCGTGCAGGCCGTCCAATCCCCTCTCGATCGAAGCGGGACAGATGCCGAGCTCGTGCACTTTTGCCCCGCCCCGCTCACGCCCGCACTTCTGGTGCTCCCAGCAGTTCTCTCCGGCATAGACATCCGGTTGCTCCAGCTGCCGCGTCGTCGCGTCGCCCAGCTTTCGCGACCCGTTGCCGCCGTTCAACTTGAAGTAGGCGACCGCCTCCATGAGCTGGCTCGACTGGGATGACAGCTCCTCGGCAGTGGACGACATCTCTTCTGCAGCGCCGGCGTTCTGCTGGACCACCTGATTGAGCTGCTGGATCGCACCGCTGATCTGCTCCGCCCCGCCCGCCTGTTCCTTGGAGGACGTGCTGATCTCCTGCACCAGCTCCGCAGTCTTCTGGATGTCGGGCACGAGCTTCGCCAGCATCGCCCCGGCGCGCTCAGCAATGGCGACGCTCGATCCCGAAAGTGTGCCGATCTCCGCAGCCGCCGTCTGGCTCCGTTCAGCGAGCTTCCGGACCTCGGCTGCCACCACCGCGAAGCCCTTTCCGTGCTCGCCGGCCCGAGCAGCCTCGATGGCCGCGTTCAGGGCAAGCAGGTTCGTCTGGCGCGCGATCTCCTCGATGATCGAGATCTTCGAGGCGATCTGCCGCATGGCGAGCACGGCGTCGGTAACCGCGACGCCGCTCTCCTGGGCGTCGCTGGCCGATTTCAAGGCGATCTTCTCGGTCTGCGTCGCATTGTCGGCGTTCTGCTTGATCGTGGCGTTCATCTCCTCGATGGACGACGACGCCTCCTCGGTTGACGCCGCCTGCTCTGACGCATGCTGCGAAAGCAGCCCGGCGCTCTCCGAAAGCTGCTGGCTGCCGTAGCCGACATTGCCCGCGGCGGCGGTCACGCCCGACACGACCTCCTCGAGCTGCCTGACCATGGCGTTCAGCGCAGCAGCAAGCTGTCCGATCTCATCTTGCTGATAGATGGGCAGCGTGTTGCGGAGGTCCCCCGCCGCGATCTTCTTGGCGAACTCCACGCCCCTCCGCACGGGATTGACGACGGCCCTCGCGATGACGACACCGAGGAACGTCCCGATGCCGATGGCAACAAAGCTCATGACGCCGAGCATATACCGGGTCCGCTTCGCCTGTGCGAGCATGACGTCGTCGGCCAGAATGTGGTCCTTCGACAACTCGCCCATCTTCTTGAGCAGGCCCTGGACAGCTTCCAGCTGGGGCAGCGTCTCCTGGACGTAGACCTCGCGGGCCTCCCGCATCTTCCCCTCGGCATGGAGCCGCTGGATGCGGTCCGCCGTCTCGTGCAGCCGTTTGTGCGGCGCCTCAATGTCCGCCAGGGGGGACTTCAGATCGCCAAGCATCGCCTCTGCGTCGTGCTTTCCTTTTCCGTAGTACCACTTCCCGAAGCCGCACTGGGTCGGGTCGAGCTGCACCTTGAGCTCTTTCGCGGCATCGTTATAGACGAACCTTCCGACGGCTTGAGCCCACATCAGATGGTCCACTTCACGCTGGAGCAGCTCTGCCTGGAGCTTATTCCCGCCGGATGCTTCCATGCCGCCGCGCAGGATGCCGCTGATACCGTAGAACGCAAGGAGCGACACGACGATCAACATGAGCAGTGCGCTTCCAATCCCGATGAGGATCTTTCTGCCCAGCCGGATATCTCTCCACTTCATGGCGACCTCCTGGAAAGCGGATATTTTTTCGGCTGCTCATGGCTGTATCGCATCTGATGCGTAGCGTGCCGAACCAGCTCCCTGCGCCTCTCCTTCGTGTTCGTGCGCCGAAACCGCGATTTCGTTTTATGCTTCACCGACAGCTCAGTCGGCAACTGCCGCCTCCCCTTCCTGGACCAATGAAAGATCCTCTGCCGAGAACACTCTGTCGATGTCCAGGATGATGATGAACCGCTCGTCCCGCTTCCCCATTCCCCGGATGAACTCCGTCCGGAGGCGGGTCCCGATCCTGGGAGCCGGCGAGATGTCCGTGGGCGAAAGGTCGATCACCTCCTGCACCGAGTCCGCCAGGGCCCCCAGCACCGTCGTATCGCCGTCCACCGTCACCTCGGTGATGATCACGCAGGTGTTCACCGTCTTCTCCGTGGCGCTCATCCCGAACTTG
>JBAIYC010000425.1:0-4990 GCA_037916085.1 Nitrospirota bacterium
AACCGGCGGTACTCCGATTCCTCCGATCTTATTCATGGTGACCTCCCACTTCCGCCGCATCCCAATGATAGAAGGTGTTCCTGCGGGGGCTTGAAAAATGCATGGTGGATACCTCGACGCCGCACAGCTCAAGGAACTTGTCGAACCCCAGCCGCTGTATCATGTCCCCGATCCGTTCCTTGTTCTTCCCGTGGTCGTCGTAGACCTGGCACAGCTTGTCGTATGCCTGGAGCAGTTCCGTATAATCGGGTGGGGTCGCCTTGATGAAGGGGAAGATCACCTTGCCCTTCATGGGCCCGAACTTGCCCTTCATCTTGCCGCCCGCCGTGATCGCCACGCCCCGGTCGTCGCCCGGCTTGATGGCTGGCACGCGATTGATGCAGTACATGCACCGGATGCACCGGTCCCCGTCGATCGCGAGGGAGCTTCCATCCCAGCTCATGGCATCCGTCGGGCAGTGGTCGCACACCCGGGCGATGTCCCCGCCGCTCCTGACCCAGTCGGCCAGCCTCCCGCTGTCCACCTTCGGCAGGTCCCTGAACACGCCGATGATGCCGATGTCGCCGTGCAGGAGCGCCTTGCCGCACTCGTTCGGGCAGCCGGACATCTTTGTCTTGATCTTAAAGGGGAACCGCGGATACTGGATGTCATTGATGTAGTGCTTCGTCATGAAGTGCTTGAGCCCCGGGGTGTCCATCAGCGCGTATTCGCAGAGGGCCGGACCCATGCAGTCGGGAATGTTCCTGATCGCGTCGCCCGCGGATCCCACGTCGTTCCCCATCTCGTTCAGTTCGAGGGTGACCCCCTTCATCTGCTCGTCGTTCATGATGCCGCAGATCTCGAGGTTGGAATTCGTCGTCAGCATGTGCAGGGATGAGTCGCCGTACTTGTCGGCGATCTCGCAGATCTTTCGGAAGGTCGATGTTTTGTAGAAATTGCCCGGATTGCCGAGCATACGGATGAGGTGGGAATGCTTGATGATATCGGGCCGCCTGGATTTTCTCGCGATCGCACCGGAACCCAGGCCCGGCACGGAGGACATGCCGCCGTGTCCCCACTGGGTGAGGCCCTGTCTCATTGCCTCTTCATACATCATGACAGGATAGCGGGTCTTCAGTAGTTCTTTCGCATGACTCGGCCATGGCCCCTTGGAAAGCTCGTCAAGGTACGGCGTACTGCTGCCTTCGAGCACGGCGGATTGAGCGCCTTTCGTTTGGAAAGATTCGTCCGGCATATGTGCCTCCTTCGTAGGAATATCACCACGGGATAACTGTATCCTGTCTCTGTCAAGAATGTTATGATCTAAATCATAAGCAGCATCACGGGTCTCCGTGAGGATTCGCAGGTCTATCGTGCATGAAAAAGGACGAAGAGAGGCTTCTCACCGGCCTTACTTCTTTCTCGAAGTGCTGTGGCTACTGGATTGTTCCGCCGATCCGTGAACAGATTGGCTTTTCGATGACTGTGAGGATGTGGGCGAGGTAGTTCATGAAGTGCGTGAGAATAGGTGCCGGAGCTATGACGGAGAAATATATGATGAAGTCCAAAACGGCCTTCGGCTGCATGTATCGGTCCAGTGAGTTTCGAATATCCATCTGCTCACAGGCGGCGCCGATGCGATGATACAAAGCCTAGCCACCGACGAAGAAGCTAATCCTCCGGCACGACTCTTTACTCGCTCGTTCGATCAATAACAACAGATTCATGCCTGACCCTCGACACCTCCTATCTGAATTGAGGCTTATCTTGACAAGCAGAAGAACCGATGCTACTTTTTATTTAGACAGGATAATAATGGTCCTGATTAGTGCAGATAAGGCCTAACCTTCCGTGGGGAAAGAGCGGAAAGGAGCAGATCTTATCTCGAAAAATAGAGAAAACTGTGGTGCAGAAGGATGGAGTCTTGGAAACGTTTCCCGAGCGCATCTTTAGGCTCACCTGGAAAGAGAGGCACGTGTATGAGAACCATTGAAAGAAGCCCGGGACTGCAAAATAGATCTGAAATTCAACCAGACAACCGGGGCAGGATAACGAAGAGAGGTAGAGACCCGGCAGCGAAAAGCATTGAAAGTGCAATCGAGCAGAGCCACGCGGCCCTAAGCGCGATCTGGAAAGGCGATCCCAGCGGGTACTACCCGCTGTTCTCCGATGCGGATGACGTAACTCTGGGGAATCCCTTCGGCCCCTATGTGCGCGGTCGCCAGAACGTTGAGGCAACTATAGCCCGCGCCGCCTCGAATTTCCGTGACGGAGAGGTCACCGGCGTCGAACTCATAGAAAAATATGTTTCGGACGATCTTGCTTGCATTGTCGAAGTGGAACATGGACGAGTCAAGGTCGGCGGCGAGGAACTCGTCCCGGTGGCTCTCCGCGTGACCAGCGTATTTCGGCTGGAGCACGCTCGTTGGAAGCTCGTTCATCGGCATGCAGATCCGATTACGACGCCCCGTCCGGCGGAGTCTATTATCAGCAAATAGCCTCAGCGACAGTCGGTCGTTCAACACGACGTGGTGGTCTTGTGCGACCAGCATCCGCGCCTCCCTGAGACCGAGACCATCAGCAGAGTCTATAATGAATATTCTTGCCATGGAGTTTTCCAGCGCCTCGTCCCGCCGTCTTCATCACTACAGATTTTGGTATGCTTAGCTGAGGATAGCAAAAAGGACCGGTCGGTCATGCTCGCCCGGATCATTGCAGACATCGTTGTCGTTGTGCATCTGCTCTGGATCTTCTTTCTCATTGCCGGCCCGTACTGGGGAAGAAAGTACCGGATGGTCGGGGTCGTGCACGTGGCCGGGCTTGCCTTCGCCGTGATCAGCCAGCTGGCCGGCTGGTACTGCCCGCTGACGTATCTCGAAGTATGGCTCAGGCAGAGACAGGACCCGGCCGGGGCCTATCCCGGCTCGTTCCTCGCTCATTACGCGGAACAGATCGTCTACGCCGAACTGCCGCCGGCAGTCATATTCCTCGCGACCGTGGCGCTTGTTCTTGTCCAGGCGTGGTTCTATTGGAGGACGTACAGCAGGAACGGCGCTCCTCCATATCGCCCTTGATGAATTGGGCGAGCAAGTTCCCGAGCAGCGAGGAAGGAATATAGTCACGGCAAGGCATGCAGGTCATGGTGTGTGGGCGATTGCTAGGAAGTCATGCCTGCCCCATGACCATCCTGAAGGTTAAAGAGACCCTTGATCCCAAGACGATCTTGTGATTTGAATCACTGTGTGCTCGTGTTATTCATTCTAGAATTGATTCGTCGACAGCGCATACTTTAGTTGCGTTCTCAGGGCAGCCAGGTAACCGCTTAGCGAGGACCACAGGGAGCAACCGTGCAGAAAATCAGCCTACTGGTCGCGCAAAATGGTTCTATTTTCTGTGAAGGCATCGCAGGGCTTATTGAGAGAGAAGGCCAGTTTGGCGTAACCGTGAAGACCGGGCCAGAGAAGCTCAGGTCCGAACTCGTCCGGAAGCCGGACGTGGTCCTGCTGTTTTCTTCATTCTTCACCCCCGACGGGACTCCGGCTGTCCTGCAGGAAGTCAAGAAGGCGGCGCCGAAAACGCGGATCCTGGTCGTCCTCGAAGAGGACATCCCTGATGAGGCCCTCATGCATTTTCTGAGGCTCGGCGCGGACGGGTACCTGAGAAAATCGGCGACGTCTCACCAGCTCGCCGAAGCGATCCGCGCAATCCACGCAGGAGGGATCTGGGCCGAACGGCCCCTCCTCAACAAGTTCATCAAGTCCCCCCTTCTGGGTTTCGATGTGGAAACGAAACTAGAACAGATCAAAGTCCCGCTCACCCGCCGGGAAAGGGAAGTCACATCTTTGCTCTTTCTCGGGTTATCCAACAAAGCGATCGCAGACCGCATTTACATCAGTGAAAAAACCGTCAAGGCCCACTTCAACAGCATCTTCCGAAAATTGAACGTGAAAACCCGCGCCCAGGCCCTTGCCCTCCTCAGCCATTAGGCCTAAAGTCCTAGACCCGCTTCCATAATTCCGCCGTTCGGCTGATTGTTCATTCCGCTTATCTTTATTAACATGAGTCCAAAGCCTTCAAGGAACCAGAATTACATCTGGGCCGGGAGGGAGATGATAGATAGAGGCGAGGCCGATCTATTCTGGAAGGCAAAAGAATCGGAGAGGAGATCGACATGAGAAAGATCCTTTGTATCATGACCGTTATAAGTCTGTTGATCGTTGCGGCGTCCGCTTTCGCAGACAGCAGTGGCAATTTTACCGCAGCCGGAACCTCGGCGGCATGCACCGCCAAGCCGGCCATTTTCAACAGCGCCACCGGGAGCTTCGAGGGCGCCACCCTAAGCGGCGGAACCAACCTCACGACGTTCACGACGTCCATCCAGACGCCGAACGGCCAAGGCACCACCCTGCTGATCAGACCGTCGCTTGACACCGGCCTGTTCACGTCGACTAAGCTCTCAACGACCGTCAATAATGCAACCGCCGACGTCGGCATCATGGTCTGCGTCTATGTCGACCCGACGCTCGACCAGAGTGGGAACGTCGTCCCCGGGAAGACCGGCCTTCCCGTAAGTCCTTCCAACTGCGTTGTCTACGATCAGAGAATCCAGCAGGTGAGCAACACTCTCTTCGGCAACCTGGCTACGTGCGTGTCCGTTCCGACGACGATCGCCTGTTCGACGAACGCCGACTGCCCCAGCGGTGACGTCTGCGGGACAACGGGCGTATGCATGGCGCCCGCCCCCGGATGCAGCTTCGAGCTGCTCCAGACCACGCTGTCAGCGCACAGCTATGACTACGTCGTGCCCAACATGACGAACGGCAGCCATAACGTGGTGATGCAGTGGGGCATGATTGGCACAAACAACAATACGGCGGGAGGGAGCACTGAGGCTTGCGTCGGCCCGGTTTCCCTCACCGTTCAGCAGGTGAAGAACTTCCATAACAGCCAGACAATCTCGTTCACGAACAATTAGACCGGTTGCTCTCCCCCGGTGGACATGCAGGGCCGG
>JBAIYC010000426.1:0-8086 GCA_037916085.1 Nitrospirota bacterium
TGAAGAGCGCCGTATTCTCGATAACGTCGCGTTCCATATTTCCCGTCCTGACAAGACTGAGGGGCCCTTCGATCGAGACTCGGTGACGGAACGGTCCGTCCCGATGGATGTAGCCGAAGAGGACGGGGGCGTCGAACTTGATCGCCATCGATGCCGCCGCTGTGGGGGTCCAGGCCGGCCGGCCGAAGAAATCCACGAACGCACCCTCCACATCCGTGTCCTGATCGATCAGGATCCCGAGGATCCGGTTCTCGCGAAATACACGGATCAGTTCCTTTGCTGCGCCCGGCCGCTCCCGCAGGATGGTCCGCACCCCCTTGGCCGCCCGCAGCCCGACGATCATCTCATTCAGTGCTTCCGGCTCGATCGGAGCTGCGATGACGCTTGCGGGATAGTGCAGGGCGACCCTGGCCGCCATAAGTTCCCAGTTGCCGATATGTCCGGTGACGTAGACCACACCCCTGCCCTGCCCCATGGCCTCGGCGAGGTGCTCCATCCCGTCGATCGAAACGAGCTCCTGCAGCCGGCGCTTGTTCATCGCAAGTACTTCCAGGAGGGCCTTGCCGAGATGCACGAAGACCCGGCGCGACGTGTGTGCGATCCAGGCAGGGTCCCGGTCCGGATAGCTCAGGGACAGATGGGAGATCGTCCGTTTGCGGTCCCGCGGGATCAGATAGTAGGCAAGATAGCCGAGCGTAGCTCCCGCGGCCACGGACAACCGATACGGAAGGATGCACGCCAGCAGGCCGAAGGTCTTCGCAAGGAGGATGAGCGATATGCGCCGGCCCTGTTTCAGCATCCGAGAGGCCGTTCCCGTCATAGGTCCTGCAGCTTTCCTTGGCTCTCGAGAATAAGATCGATTGCCTCGCGGACGGCACCCCTCCCCCCTGCGTTCCTGGTGGTCCAATGCACAAGCGGTTTGACTGCCGGGTCGCAGTCGGCGACAGCGACCGCGAGTCCGACGCGCTTGAGGACGGCCGCATCGACGATATCATCTCCGATGAAGGCCGCCTCCTCGTCCCGGATTCCGTACTTCATCAGCAGGGATTCGTACACGCGGACTTTTTCTACCGAGCCCTGATGCACTTCCTCGATGGCAAGCTCCCGCGCACGAACGTTCACAACCTCTGCCTTCCTGCCGGTGATGATGCCGACGATGATCCCCGCCCGCTGGGCAAGCTTAATCCCGTGGCCGTCGCGGACATGGAACGCCTTCATCTCGTTGCCCCGATTGTCCAGGATGATCCTGCCGTCGGTCAGCACGCCGTCAACATCGAGCAGGAGCAACCGGATCTTCTTTGCTTTTGCCTTGATGCTTTTTGTTGTTACCATGGGCATGGTGCAGTGAACGTTGCAGATTGAATGCCGAACTTTCTTTATACAACTCCTGCCTTCAGCAGGTCATGGAGATGGACCACACCCTCGGGACGGGAATTGGCATCAGGGACGATGAGGCAGGTGATCGAATCTGCCTCCATCTTCGCCACGGCCTCCGCCGCGAGGGCGTCCGGAGCGATCACCTTCGGGCCACTTGTCATGACATCGCGAGCCTTCTTGACCAGGAGGTTCTCTCCGGTCTTTTCCGTCTTCTCCATCCAGCGCCGCAGATCACCATCCGAAATGACGCCCAGAAGTTTCCCTTCCCTGCTCACGACGGCAGTGATGCCCATCTTCTTCGACGAGATCTCGTAAATCGCATCCTTGACCAAGGTATCTTCCGAAACCCGGGGTACTGCATCGCCCGTGTGCATCACATCACGCACACGAAGGAGCAGGCGCTTTCCCAGCGCGCCGCCGGGGTGATAGCAGGCGAAATCCTCGGCCTTGAACCCGCGGCGGTCCAGAAGGACCACGGCCAGCGCATCGCCCATGGCGAGCGTCGCTGTCGTGCTTGCCGTAGGGGCGAGTCCCAGAGGACAGGCCTCTTCCTTGACGCCTACGTCGATGACGACGTCGCTGTTCTTCGCAAGCGTCGAATCGGGATTGCCTGTCAGGGCGATGATCTTGATGCCGATCCGCTTGAGCGACGGCAGCATGCGTGTCAGCTCCTCGGTCTCCCCGCTGTTCGAAAGCGCAATGACGATGTCGCCCTTCGTCACCATGCCGAGGTCGCCGTGGATCCCCTCGGCCGGATGGAGAAAAAGCGCCGGCGTTCCCGTGGAAGCGAGCGTTGCTGCGATCTTGTTCCCGATGTGCCCTGATTTGCCCATGCCGGTTACAACGACCCGGCCACGGCAGTTGAGGACCAGGTCAACGGCGCGGTCGAAACGGTCGTCCACCCGGTCTATCAGCCGTGAAACAGCCTCAGCTTCGATCCTGAGGACCTTCTTTGCCTGTTCGATGCTCATTCCCGGACCGCTTTCTCGATCGCCTGCACCTGCCGAAGGAGCGCGGGCAGTGCATCGAGACTCATCATATTGGGCCCGTCGCAGAGCGCCTTATCGGGACAGGCGTGGACCTCCATGAAGAGCGCATCGACGCCCACAGCCACCGCGGCGCGGGTCAGGTGCGGGACATACTGACGATCTCCTGAAGATGCCGTGCCGGCCCCACCCGGCATCTGCACGGCATGGGTCGCATCAAAGACCACGGGATACCCGTAGGACCGCATGATCGGCAGCGAACGCATGTCGACAACGAGGTTGTTGTAACCGAAGGAGACCCCCCGTTCGGTCAGCAGGATGTTCTCGTTCCCAGCCGAGGCGACCTTCTCGACGGCATTCTTGATGTCCCAGGGGGCGAGGAACTGGCCTTTCTTGATGTTCACCACCCTGCCGGTCTGCGCAGCGGCGATGAGCAGGTCGGTCTGGCGGGAAAGGAAGGCAGGGATCTGCATGACGTCGAGGACCTCTGCGGCTGGAGCCATCTCTTCGAAGCGGTGCACGTCGGAGAGGACCGGTACGGAGAGTTCCCGCTTCACACGGGCAAGTACCCTGAGACCCTCGCGAAGTCCCGGGCCGCGGAACGACTTCGCCGAGCTCCGGTTTGCCTTGTCATAGGATGACTTGAAGATGAACGGAATCCCGAGGTCCCCGGTGATGCGCTTGAGCCGTTCCGCCGATTCAAGCGTGGACGACTCGGATTCGATGACGCAGGGACCGGCGACCAGCGCAATCGGGTTCTTGTCCCCGATCCTGACCGTGCCGACCGCGATCTCGCGGGTCACGTCTTGCTCCTCTGTTCACGGTTCCTGAACGATGCCCCGATGAACGCGGTGAAGAGCGGATGGGGATTCCGCGGAGTGGACTTGAACTCGGGGTGGAACTGGCACCCCAGGAACCAGGGATGGTCGCGAAGCTCTGCGATCTCGACCAGTTCGCCGTCGGGTGACGTACCGCTGATCACGAGGCCGGCCTTTACGAGTTGGTCGCGGTACCGGTTGTTGAACTCGTATCGGTGGCGGTGACGCTCGGATATCTCGTCCTTTCCGTAGGCAGCGTGGGCAAGGCTCCCTTGCTCGAGCTTGCAGGGATAGGCGCCAAGCCGCATGCTCCCTCCCTTATCAGAGGCAAGATCGCGTCTCTGGACGGTCTTGGTGCGATAGTCGAACCACTGCTCGATCAGGTAGATGACCGGGTGCGGTGTCTGAAGATCGAACTCGGAGCTGTTGGCATCCTTCAGGCCGGCGAGGTTCCGGGCCGCTTCTATGACGGCGCACTGCATCCCCAGACAGATCCCGAAATAGGGGATCTTGTTCTCCCGGGCGTAGCGTACGGCAGCGATCTTTCCTTCCACCCCGCGGATGCCAAACCCTCCGGGCACCAGGATGCCGTCCATGCCTTTGAGCATCTCTGCCGCGCCCTTTGCTTCTATATCCTCCGAGTCCACCCAATAGAGCGTGACCTTCGCATCATTGGCGATCCCCCCGTGGGTCAGCGCCTCGCACAGGCTCTTGTAGGACTCCTTCAGGTCAACATATTTTCCGACCAGGGCGATCGTCACGTTCTTGAGGGGCTGTTTGACGCGCTTGACGATCGTTTCCCAGACCGAAAGATCTCCCTTCGGCGCGTTCAGTTCGAGCATCTCGACGATGCGGTCGTCGATCCCCTCTTCATGAAGCCGGAGGGGAACCTCGTAGATGGTCTCCACGTCCTGGGCGGTGATAACGGCATTTTCTTCGACGTTGCAGAAGAGCGCGATCTTCCGTTTCATCTCCCGGGGGATCGGACGGTCGCTCCGGCACAGGAGGATATTCGGCTGAATCCCGATGGACTGGAGTTCCTTGACACTGTGCTGCGTGGGCTTCGTTTTGAGCTCGTCGGCGGCCTTGATGAACGGCACGAGCGTCAGGTGGATGTACAGGTAGTTCCCCTTCCCGAGGGTGTACCGCATCTGGCGAATGGCCTCAAGGAACGGCAGGCTCTCGATGTCGCCGATCGTGCCGCCGATCTCGACGATGACGATGTCCTCGTCGTTCGCGAGGTCGGTGATGGCCCGTTTGATCTCGTCGGTGATGTGCGGAACGACCTGGACGGTGCCCCCGAGATAGTCGCCGCGCCGTTCCTTGGAGATTACGTTGAAATAGATGCGCCCGGACGTGTAGTTGTTCTTCTGGCCGGTCGTTATCCCGCTGTACCGCTCGTAGTGGCCCAGGTCCAGGTCGGTCTCGGCGCCGTCATCGGTCACAAAGACCTCGCCGTGCTGGAAAGGGCTCATCGTTCCCGGGTCCACGTTGATGTAGGGATCGAGCTTCAGGAAGGTGACCTTGAGCCCCCGCGTCTCGAGCAGTGCCCCGATAGAGGACGCAGCAAGGCCCTTCCCGAGTGACGAAACAACGCCGCCGGTGACAAAGATAAACTTCGTTTTGCCCTTCTTGTCTGCCATGTCAGTCCCCGCTTTGCTCGAGACGCTGCAGTATTTTACCCAAATCGTCCGGGATGTCAACTCCAAAGGACTCGTGTTCCGTGAAGACCACCCGAATCGGGTGTCCGCCTTCGAGCGCGCGAAGCTGTTCGAGTTTTTCGATCTGTTCGAGCGGCGTCTGGGGCATGCCTGCGAAGGTGAGCAGGAACTCCCTGCGGTATACGTAGAGACCGATGTGCTTGTACCGGACGCCTCCCAGGGGAAGATCGTTCAGCGACGCTCTGCCCGACCAACCGTCGCGGTCCCAGGGGATCGGAGCGCGGGAGAAATAGAGCGCAAACCCGCGGGCGTCGCACACCACCTTGACCACGTTGGGATCGCGGGCCTCGACAGGATCGGTAATGCGCTTCGCGAGCGTGCCCAGCGGGATGGTCGGGTCCGCTGCCAGAGGCCGTATGGCCTCATCGATCATGTCAGGACTGATGAGCGGTTCGTCGCCCTGCACGTTCACCACGATTTCGCAGTCGATCGCGCGCGCTACTTCGGCGATGCGGTCCGTCCCCGTGGCGTGGGACGGTGAGGTCATCATGGCTTCTCCGCCGAAGGCCTCGACGGCCCTCAGGATACGATCATCATCGGTCGCGACGATCACGCGGTCAAGGAGGGAGGACTGTTTGGTCCGTTCATAGACCCACTGGATCATGGGCTTGTCTTTGATCAGGGCGAGCGACTTCCCCGGGAAGCGGGTCGATCCGTAGCGCGCAGGGATGATCGCGACAATGGAAGGAAAACTCTTCTTCATGGCCGAGCGATGTTTCCGGCTGTCTCGTGGGTGAGCTCTTGCCGAAAGTATTCTATGGTTCTGGCGAGGCCGTCATCAACGGTCGCGAGGGGACTCCAGCCGAGACGTTCCGACGCCAGGGAGATGTCGGGCTGCCTCTGCGTCGGATCATCCGACGGAAGCGGCCGGTAGACGATCTTCGAGTGCGAGCCCGTCATGGAGATGATCTTCCTGGCAAGGTCGAGGATCGTGTACTCTTCGGGGTTTCCGATGTTCACCGGACCGGTGAAATCCTTCGCCTCCATCATCCGGACCAGGCCGTCGATGAGGTCATCGACATAGCAGAACGATCGCGTCTGGGATCCCTCTCCGTAAACAGTCAGGTCCTGGCCCCGCAGCGCCTGCACGACGAAGTTGCTCACAACGCGCCCGTCGCTCGCCAGCATCCTGGGACCGTAGGTATTGAAGATGCGCACGATTCGGACATCAACCCTGCTCTGGCGGTGGTAGTCCATGGTAAAGGTCTCCGCGACCCGCTTCCCCTCGTCGTAGCAGCTGCGGATCCCGATCGGATTGACGTTGCCCCAGTAGTCCTCTTTCTGCGGATGCATCTGGGGATCGCCATAGACCTCGGACGTTGAGGCCAGGAGAAAACGCGCCTTGATCCGCTTCGCGAGGCCAAGCATGTTATGGGTCCCGAGAACGCTTGTCTTGATGGTCTTGACCGGGTTGAACTGATAATGGATCGGTGAGGCAGGACATGCCAGGTGGTAGATGCAGTCCACCTCGAGCATGATGGGCTCGACGACATCATGGCGTACGAGCTCGAAGTCGGGGTTCGCAAGAAGACCGCGAATGTTCCTTCTTCGTCCCGTGTAGAAGTTGTCCAGGCATACGACCTCGTGACCGTCACGGAGCAGACGTTCGCATAAATGGGATCCCAGAAACCCGGCACCGCCGGTTACCAATGTCCTCATGCCTTAACTCCTCGTGCTCCATGGTCCAGGGATCGTGGTGCAAGACCGAATCATACCGTACACTTCCCTGTTTTATACACGCAGCGTCCGGACATCTATCGCCGGCCGATACCGTAGTAGGTGAACCCATGCTTGCGGAGCTCATCCTGGTTCATGATGTTCCTGCCGTCAAAGACCACGGGAGACTTCATGAGCCGCTTCATCTTGGTCAGGTCCGGTGTCCGGAACTCGTTCCACTCGGTGATGATTGCGAGCGCATCTGCTCCCTTCAGCGCTTCATAGCCATCCCCTGCAAGGAAGATGCGGTTCCGAAAGATCTTGTACGCCTCCTTCATGGCGACCGGATCATGGGCCTTCACATCCGCGCCGGCCCGGAGAAGTTGATTGATAACGACCACTGATGGGGCCTCGCGCATGTCATCCGTTCTCGGCTTGAAGGACAGGCCCCAGACTGCGATGCTCTTTCCTGCCAGCGGCCGGTCTGCATGTGCCGATCTTTTTGTCTTCTTCGGAGCGAAATGAGTGATGATCATATCGGACAGCACTGCCTTCTGATGGTCGTTCACCGCCTCGACGGCTTTCAGGACCTTGGCATCGGCGCCATGATCCTTCGCGGTCTGGACCAGGGCTTTCACGTCCTTCGGAAAGCACGACCCACCGTACCCTACCCCCGGAAACAGGAACTCGAAGCCTATCCGTTTGTCGTATCCCATGCCCTTTCGAACTGCATCGATGTCCGCGCCGAGGCTCCCGCAGATGTTCGCCATCTCGTTGATGAACGATATCTTCGTTGCCAGGAGGGCATTGGCGGCATACTTGGTCATCTCCGAGCTCCTGATGTCCATGTGCAGGATCGGCTTGCCCGTCCGCACGAAAGGTGCGTACAGCTCGTTCATGATTGCGGCGGCCTTGGGACTCTCCGTCCCGATCACGACCCTGTCCGGCTTCATGAAATCCTCGATCGCAGCCCCTTCCTTCAGGAACTCCGGATTGGAGACGACATCGAACCTGTGCCTTCCCTTCGCCGCAATGGCCGCCCGCACCTTGTCGCCTGTTCCCACCGGGACCGTGCTCTTGTTCACCACGACCTTATATCCGTTGAGGAACGCTCCGATCTCCCGCGCAACGCCAAGCACGTACTTGAGGTCCGCCGAGCCGTCCTCACCCGGAGGTGTCCCGACGGCGATGAAGATCACCTCCGAGCGCCTCACCGTTTTCGCCATATCCGTGGTGAAGGACAGTCGCCCATGCGCGGTATTGCGTCTGACCAGTTCCTCGAGCCCCGGTTCATAGATGGGTACGGTTCCAGCGTTCAACAAGGCGATCTTCTGTTCGTCGATGTCCATGCAGATCACATGGTTCCCGCCTTCGGCAAGACAGGTGCCGGTCACAAGCCCGACATAGCCTGTACCAATGACTCCGATCTTCATGCAACTCCTCCTTTGTTATTACCGTGGCCGGGCAGAATAGTTCCGCTCGATCCATTTCCGGTACTCTCCGCTCCGTACGCTCTGGACCCAGGCGC
>JBAIYC010000427.1:0-4130 GCA_037916085.1 Nitrospirota bacterium
CCGCGCATTCATATCGACCGGCCTGCCGGCGCGCTCGTTGGCGCGGTGCTTATGGTCGTTCTGGGCGTCCTCACGCTGGACCAGGCCTTTGCGGCCGTGGACATGCACACGCTCCTGCTTCTCCTCGGCATGATGATCATTACGGTCTACCTCCGGCTTGCGGGCTTCTTCGAGCTCATGGCGGACCGGATCCTGTCGCTCTCCCGCACGCCCTTTCAGCTTCTTGTCCTCGTCTCGGTCTCGTCTGGCCTCCTCTCGGCCCTGTTCGTGAACGACACGATCTGCCTGCTCTACACGCCCATCATCCTCACCGTTGCCGCCCAGCTCCGCGCGAACCCGATGCCCTATCTCCTGGCGCTTGCCACGGCATCGAACATCGGGAGCACGATGACGGTGACCGGCAATCCGCAGAACATGCTGATCGGAATCTACTCAAAGATGCACTACCTGTCCTTCCTGGCAGCGCTCTTCCCGGTCTCGCTCATCGGGCTCTGCGTGGGCATCGGGGTCATTGCCGTCATCTATCGCAGCGAACTTGGCAGCATGCGGTTCGATCATCGCCCGGCCATGCCGTCCTACGCCGTCGACCGTCCGCTCCTCATAAAATCGCTTCTCGTCTGTGCCGGCGTGCTGGTCGCATTCTCATTGGGTTATCCCTATTCGCTGAGCGCTGCTGCCGGCGCGGTCGCCCTTATGCTG
This sequence comes from Nitrospirota bacterium, assembly GCA_037916085.1. Taxonomy (GTDB): domain Bacteria; phylum Nitrospirota; class UBA9217; order UBA9217; family UBA9217; genus JAKAHZ01. The sequence goes on from JBAIYC010000427.1 coordinate 700, forward strand.
ATCGGCGGCATACGGACCGAGAACGTCCTCGAAGGAGTGGACTGGACACTGCTCCTCTTCTTCTCGGGGCTTTTCATCGTGATGCACGGCGTCGAGGTCTCGGGGCTGGCGGGTGTCATGATCGGGAAAGCGGAAGGCCTGGCCGGGGCATCACAGTCCGGGAAGATCGCCGGCCTGTCGCTCGTCTCGGCGTTCCTGTCGAACGTGGTGAGCAACGTGCCTGCGGTAATGCTGCTCAAGCCGCTGGTGCAGTCGCTCGGCAACGACCGCTTCCTCTGGCTTGCGCTCGCAATGAGCAGCACGCTTGCCGGGAACTTCACGCTCATCGGCTCCGTGGCGAACCTCATTGTTGCTCAGCAGGCCCGGAAGAGCGTCGAGATCGGGTTCCTCGAGTACTTCCGCGTGGGGGCGCTGATCACGGCGCTCACGATCGCGGCGGGTATCCTGGTCCTCATCGCGGAAGTGCGGGTCGCCCACGGCGCGGAACCCCGGGCGTCTACGCCCACGAAGCTGCAGACGGTCAGGATCGAACCTGAGAACCCGCTCGCGGCTGTTCGCACCTTCAGGGTCGTCCTGCTCTGTGACAGCGAAGAAAAGAGGGTGCGCGGACTCCAGGGATTCCGGAAGCTCCGGGCCGACGAAGCCGCGCTCTTTGTTTTCGCACTGCCCAGGGCCGTGTCGTTCTGGATGGGAACGGTGTCCTATCCCATCGATATTGTCTTTGTGGATGCTTCGGGGCGGGTGAGTGCGGTCTATGCGGACCTGCGGCCGAGGTCGGCCGATCTCTATCCGGCGCCGGTCCCCGCCCGATGGGTCATCGAGACCGCGGCCGGCTCCGGAGTGCACGCGGGGGACCGGGTCAGCATCGAGTAGACACCGGCGAATCTGCACTGGTCGGACAGAGAGGCTGGGGCGGTGGGGATGGCGCCCGGAATATGGCCGTTCCCTCCGGTCGTTGCTAAAGAGCGTTTCTCTGATCAGTTCCCAGGAACCAACGGCAGGTCGTCGGATGGCGTGTCAGCGCGGCGGGAGGAGAGCGCCGCCCGCATCGTTCACGAAGTTGCTCTTTTCCCGGATCCAGGACTCCATGGCTTCGGGAGCGAGCGGGCGCGAGAATAGATATCCCTGGCAGTACTGGCACTCCATTTCCCTGAGGGTTAAGAGTTGCTTCGGCTCTTCAATGCCCTCCGCGATCACATCGAGCCTCAGGGTCTGCGCAAGGGCGACAATGGTCCTTACGATCTGCTGATTGTCCCTGCTGCCCTCCATCTTCGAGATGAAGGAGCGGTCGATCTTGAGAGCATTGACCGGGAAGTCATGGAGGTAGCTGAGCGAGGAATACCCGGTGCCGAAATCGTCGATATGGATCTTGACGCCCATGCTGCGAAGGTTCTCCATCATGGTCACGGCGGTCTCGGGATGTTCCATGATGACCGATTCGGTTATCTCGATAGCGAAGCTATCGCCGGCCAGGCCGGTTGCGCTCAGGACGTCTCTGATGCTGTCGACGAAGCCGGGCTGCAGGAACTGCCTGCTCGAAACATTCATGCTCATCGTGAGCGACGGCGCAACGGGGTACTGCTCCTGCCACAGCTTCAGCTGGCGGGCCGTTTCGGACAGGATCCATTCGCTTAAGGGGATGATCAGGCCGGTCTCCTCCGCGAGGGGGATGAAATCCCCCGGAAAGATGAGACCGCGAGTCGGGTGCTGCCAGCGGATGAGCGCCTCGAAGCCCGTGAGGCGGTTTGCGTCGACGTCCATGATCGGCTGGTAGTGGAGCACGAATCCTTTCCGCTGTTCGACCGCTGCGCGAAGGTCGGCTTCGAGCTGGATCCGGTCCAGGACGCTTTGATGCATCGTTATGTCGAAGAACTCGAAGCACGCCCGACCCCGCGTCTTGGCCTGGTACATGGCGATGTCCGCATCACGCAGGAGCTGCTCCGAACTGTCATGCCTGTCGGACTTGACCGCGATGCCGATACTGAGCGTGGTCGTGATCTCGTGGCGGAGGATGGTAAAGGGATGGGCAAACTCTCGGCAGATGCGTTCCGCCACGTCCGCAGCGTTCGGATCGGCGATGTCCTCCAGGAGGATGGCGAACTCATCGCCGCCGATCCGGGCCACGGTGTCGCCCGGCCGGACGCACCGCTTGAGCCGCTGGCCGATCTCGACAAGAAGGATGTCTCCGACGCTGTGGCCCAGGCTGTCGTTGATGACCTTGAACCTGTCCGCGTCTATGAAGAGGACCGCATAGCGGCTCCCGGCGCGGCGCGGCGAGGACGCCATGACATGCTCCAGACGGTCCGTGAACAGCGCACGGTTCGGCAGGCCGGTCAGGGTATCATGGAAGGCGTCGTGGATCAGCCGGGCCTCGGCGTCCTTGCGCTCTGTGATGTCCGTCTGGGATCCCGCCATGCGCGTTGCGCTGCCACCTTCATCCCGGACGGCTAAGCCGCGGGCAAGGAACCATCGGTAGGAGCCGTCCTTGTGGAGGATGCGGAATTCCGCCTCGAACTGCGGCTGCTGGCCGTCGATATGCGCCGCGATCCTGGCTTTCACGTTCTCCTGATCGTCGGGATGGACACGACCGGTCCAGTCCTCAAGCCGGTCTCCGATCTCATCCTCCTCGCATCCCAGCATGGATTTCCAGCGGCCCGAATAGTAGACACGGTTGCTCCGGATGTCCCAGTCCCACAGTCCGTCGTTCGACCCGCGGGCCGCCAGCGCATACCGCTCTTCGCTCGCCTTGAGCGCGTCGGCGGTCTGTCTGCGCTCCTTGATCTCCTGGACGAGCTCCTGGTAGTTCTCTTGCAGTGCGACGCTCATGGCGTTGAAGTTCGATACCAGTTCACCGAACTCGGTCTTGTCGCCTGAGGGCACGGTATGGCTCAGGTCTCCCATCGCGATGGCGCGGGTCGCCGTCACGAGCTCCTTAATGGGCCTTGTCACCGAGCGCGTAAGATGCACCGCGACGGCGATGCCGAGAAGCAGGGTCGCGGCCAGGGTGAGGAACAGGATGCTGCGGGCGCTCCGGACCTTCTCCATGGCCCGGGCCGTCGTTGCCTCGAGCTTCTGGCTTGCCTGGACCGACATGGTCTTGGTCTTGGAGAGAATCTCGTTGCCGATGGCGGCAGCCTCGAACTGGAGCTTCATGATCCGCGGCTTGTTGGACGAGGCGGTGATATAGTAGCTCAGCGAGGTCTCGTAGGTATGGATAAGGTCGCGGACCTCGCCGATCTGTGCCGCGATGGCCGGTTCATGGTGGCATGTGCCGCACTTGGCGATGGAGGCGTCGAGCTTGTTTACGTTCTCGACGATCGTATCCAGTTTGCCGGCAAGTTTGGTATGGACCGTATACAGGTCGGACTGGACGGTCTGGATGGAGATGATAAGGTGGCGGCGCAGGTCCTCGATCTGGTGCAGCGTCACGA
>JBAIYC010000428.1:0-5096 GCA_037916085.1 Nitrospirota bacterium
TGGGGGTCCCGAACGATGTCATGACCAAGTGGACGTCCTGGCTCATGTGGCCGTGGATCCTGAAGCCGCTCTGGGCTCCGATGGTCGACGTCTCCGGGACGAAGCGGCGCTGGATCCTGGCCATGCACGCGGCGCTTGCGCTTGCTCTCGCGGCCGCGGGATTCCTGCTCTTCTCCGAGCACTTCTTTGCCTTCACGCTCGCGGCGTTCCTGGCGGTGGCTTTCCTCTCGGCGACCTACGACACGGCGACCGACGGCTTCTATATGTTGGCACTCCCCACGCGCGACCAGGCGCTCTATAACGGGTTCCGCGCGGGATTCTACCGTCTCGCCATGGTCTTCTCCTCGGGGGCCCTTGTCTACTTCGCCGGCAGGCTGGAAAAGTCCAGCGGCTCGGTTCCGCAGAGCTGGATGGTGGTGCTGGTGATCGCCGGTGGGCTCTCCGCCCTTGCCCTTGTCTACCACAGCTTCATGCTGCCGCGGCCCGATGCCGACCATGCCTCGAAGCTGGGAGGGGAGCGCCGAAAGGCATCGTTCGTCGACGTGGTACGGGCCTATTGCCGGCAGGAGAAGGTCGGCGTGGTGATCGCCTTTATCCTCTTCTATCGTCTGGGCGAGGCCATGCTGTTGAAGCTCGTCCAGCCGTTCCTGAGGCAGGGCCGTGAGGTCGGCGGACTGGGGATCTCGACGTCGGAGGTCGGCGTTGTCTACGGGACTGTCGGGATCCTGGCGCTGATCGGAGGCGGCATCCTGGGCGGCTGGCTCATCGCGAGGTACGGGCTCCGCCGCTGCATCTGGCCTTTCGTGATCGCCATGCACCTGCCTGACCTGTTCTTCGTGTACCTGGCGTACACGCAGCCGTCCGTTGCGTGGGCCTATCCGCTGGTTGCCCTGGAGCAGTTCGGTTACGGCCTGGGTTTCACCGTGTTCACCGTCTATCTCATGTACTCGGCCGAAGGGGAATACAAGACCTCCCATTATGCCATCTCCACGGGCATCATGGCCTTCGGCATGTGGCTGGCGACCTACTGGAGCGGCGACATCCAGAAGCATTTGGGGTATCTGAAGTTCTTCGTCATGGTTTGCTTCTTCACGATCCCCGGCATGCTGACCATCCCGTTCCTGCCAAAAAAAGAGCGGCGGGAATGATTCCGCCGCTCTCCTGTGCCCGATGTCCGCGATGCACTACTCGTGCTTCGTCATGCTCGATAACGCGAAACCCACGATCGTGCCGATGAGCGCCGCCGCGGTCTCTCCGCTTACGGCCCGTTCGAGCGCGAGGACCATGATGCCCGGCAGCGCGGCTGCGACGGCCAGGAACTGGATCGTCCGGCCGCTGAACGCCAGGGTTCCCTTGAGGACTCCGTAGAGGATCCCGCCCGCGCCGCCGATCATCAACAGCACAATCAGGATCTCGATGATATACCGCATCTCCATGCTCCCCCCTTTGCCGCTGTTTCTGTCCCGCGCCATTATAGGGAAAGCGCAGGAAAAAGTCAAAGCGGGCAAATAGGTCTTTTCCCCGCCGATGCGGGCTGGTATAATTGCCACAGGAGCGTTCTATCAACAAGGTACTCGCCACATTCTCGTTCATCGTGGCCGCGGGCTATCTCTGGCGGTTCTTCGAGCCAGGCGGGTTCGACCGTCACAAGGTCCGTTATGCCCTGAGCATGACGGTACTTCACTTTTTTCTGCCCGCGCTGGCATTCGGACTGATCGCGACGGCTTCGCTGGACCGGAGCTTTGTGGCCGTGCCGCTGACAGCGGCGGTGGTGACGCTTGTGTCGCTCGGTGCGGGATTTGCCGTCGTTCCTCTGTTGTCATGGTTCAGGCCCGCTCCTCGTCCGGCCATCGGCGTGCTGCTCCTGTCGAGCTCGTTCGGCAACGTGACCTACTTGGGTCTGCCGGTGATCGTCGAGACGATGGGCCAGCGGTACGGCTACATCGCGATCCTCTACGACCTTTTGGCTACGACGCCGGTCCTGCTGACCGTCGGTATGCTGGTCGCGGCGCGTTTCGGGAGCGGCGCTCCCGCGTCGTTGGGGGAGTCGGTCCGGAGGGTCTTGCGGCTTCCGCCGCTCTGGGGCGTCGCAGCGGGCATCGCTGTCCAGCTGGCCGGCGTGCCGGTACCGCGACCCGTGCTCGACGCGGCGGAGCTTATGGGCAGAGCTGTCATCCCCGTGATGATTTTTACCGTGGGGCTGGCGCTGGACTTCCGGGACCTCCGCAGGCTGCCGGTCGCCGTCCCCGCGCTCGCGCTCAAGCTCCTCTTTGCGCCGCTGGTCGCCCTGCTTGCCGGCAGGCTCTTCGGCCTCGGCGGCGAAGAGCTTCGCGCCGTTGTCATCGAGGGCGCGATGCCGGTGATGGTACTGTCGCTGGTGATCGCCGATGAGTTCCAGCTCGATGTGCCGCTGGCGGCTACCTGCATCACGGTATCGACGGTGGCGTCGTTCTTCACGCTGCCGATGATGATGAAGGTGCTGTTCTAGTTCCCACCACGGAGGCACGGAGACACGGAGGATGGCTGGTATTTCCTGCTCAATACTTGGATTCTCTTTGCGTCCTTTGCGGGCTTTGCAAGAGATAGCCGTTGATTTTTTCTTTGGATTCTTGTCGATTTCTTAAGAGGGATAGAACGAATGACGAACGAACACATACACGACGAACACTGCCATGGGCATCATGAGCATGGTCATGAGCACGGGGAGCACGAGCACGGCCTCGTTGCCGTCACGATCGAGCTCGAGGATGAGCATATCCCGGCGCTGGACGAGGTGGCGGCGGAGCTCACGAAAGAGCTGAAGCAGCCCTGGGACCGCGGAGCGGTCGTCCGTCTTGCACTTTCGGAGTTCTTCTCCCGCAGGGGGAAGATAACGTAACAACGCATCATTCAAGGTTCCTGTTCAAAGATGAACGCAGGAAATCGCGGGACCTCTCCTTGAGCCGTCAACTTTGAACAGTGAGTCGTCTCAAACCTATGGGCCATTCCGTGAAGACCGAGTCGCCGCTGATCGACCTCCATGTGCATGGAGCTCAGAAGCATGACACCATGACCCGGCGGCAGGATGACATCCTGAGCATCGCCGAGGCGCACGGGCGGCGGGGCACAGGTGCCATCGTGCCGACGGTCTATCCCCGGTCCATCGATCTGATGCGGGAGAGCATGAACGCGGTCCGGCGCGCGATGACGTCGCAGCGTTCCGGCGCAGCGATCATGGGAGTGCACCTGGAGGGCCCCTTCCTCCATCCCGACCGGGCCGGGGCCCTGGACAGGAAGAGCTTTCAAGACCCGTCGGTGAAGAAGCTCGAAAGCCTGGTCGAGGGGTTCGAGGACATTATCCGCATCATAACCATCGCGCCGGAACTGCCCGGCGCCCTCAAACTGATCGAGGTCTGCCGCGAGAAGGGGTTCTTGGTGCAGATGGGCCACAGCGACGCCACCTTCGAGCAGGCCGAGGAAGGGAAGCGCGCAGGCGCGACGGGCATTACGCATCTTTTCAACGCCATGCGCGGTTTCCATCACCGTGAGCCCGGGCTGGCCGGTTTTGGCCTCATGGACGACGACCTCTATGTCGAGGTGATAGCCGACATGGCGCACCTTCACGTACAAAGCCTCAAGATGGTCCTTGAGATGAAGAGGCCGGAGCGCATCCTGCTCGTCTCGGACTCGGCGAAGGGGCCGGGCTGGGGCAAGGGGCCGATCCGGGGGCCTGGGGGCGTCCTTGAAGGCAGCGGTGTTGCTCTCATGGACTGCGTGAAGAACCTGGTGAGCCTCGGCGTTCACCAGGAATGGGCTCTCCAGTTCGCCTCGGACAACCCACGCGCCTATCTGGGGATCAAGGAGCTCCAATGGCGGTGAAAGATAAGGATGAAACGCCGGAGATGATCGGAGCCGAACGATCCTTTTCGCGCGTGCACACCTGACTATTTACCCTCACTCTTTACGGACCTTATGGAACCTGTCCGCCTTATCATCTTCGACCTCGACGGCACATTGGTGAACACCCTGGAGGACATCACCGCGTCGGTCAACTTCACGCTGGCCAGGCTCGGAAGGCAGCCCTTGCCCATGGACACGGTGCGCCAGTATGTGGGGGACGGCCTCACCGTGCTTCTCAGCCGGGCGCTGGACTGTCATGACGAATTTCTGAAGGACGCTGCGGGGATCTACACGGTGCATCACAGCAGGAACCTCTGCGTGCGGTCGAAGCTCTATCCGGGCGTGCGGGAAACGCTCGAACACTTTCGGATGCTGCCGCTGGCGGTGGTGAGCAACAAGACGAAGGACTTCATCCAGCCGCTGCTCGATGACCTCGGCATCAGGCCGTTCTTCCGCATGGTCGTCGGCGCGGATTCCGGCCTGCCGCTCAAGCCCGCGCCCGATGCGCTGCTGCATATCATGACGACGCTGGACGTTCCTGCCCGCGGCGCGGTCATGGTCGGTGACGGCACGACGGATGTTCGCGCCGGCAGGGCCGCCGGCGTCACGACCTGCGCGGTGACCTATGGGTTCCGGTCGGAGGAGGAGCTTCGCCGCGCGGGGCCGGACCACATCATCCACGCCCTGCCCGACCTGGCGGACCTCTTTCGTCCTGAATCGTAAAATCCAGGAATTCGCTTTACTCTGCCCCGGTGATTGTTTAGTATGCTTCGTAAGGCGATACGCCGAGACGGATCGGGCCCGTTTCTCATCATCTCCTCTCTTTCGTCATCCCCGTGAAAAGGGGGATCCAGGATATGCGAGTACTCTGGATTCCGGCTTGCGCGGAAATGACGGAGAGGATTGAATCTGACTTTTGATGGTGCCTGTAAAGGAGTTCTCATGTCCCATCCTCATGCAGCCAAAGCGCCGCACGGCCATTCCGCTGCCGCAGGCGAGAAGAAATATCTCCCGAGGCTGATCGCCTGGGAAACGACGAGGAGCTGCGTCCTCAACTGTGTCCACTGCCGCGCCGCTGCCAAGTACGGCCCCTATCCGGGCGAGCTCACGACCGAGGCGGCCTTCGCGTTCCTCGATGACGTGAAGTCCTTCAGCGATCCCATCATCATTCTGACGGGCGGCGAACCTATGATGCGCAAGGACATCTACGACATCGC
>JBAIYC010000429.1:0-1505 GCA_037916085.1 Nitrospirota bacterium
CCAAGGACCTCCCCGGTGTCTGCAGAAGGGCCGACATCCTCGTCGCCGCCATCGGAAAGGCCAGGATGATCACGAAGGACTATATCAAGCAGGGCGCAACGGTGATGGACGTGGGCATCAACGTGGAGGGCGACAAGCTCTTCGGCGACGTGGACACGGAGCCGGCCAAGGAAGTGGCGGGTGCCATTACGCCCGTACCCGGCGGGGTCGGCACCGTGACGACGCGCGTGCTGCTCAAGCACGTGGTGAAGGCGGCAAAACTGCAGAACCCCTGAAACAGCGGACTCCTGATCATGTGACGAGAAAGGCGGAAGGATCCATTGTCCTTCCGCCTTTTGTCTTACGGCTGTGACTTCGAGATTGCTTCGCCTCGCTCGCACTTAACCGGATAGTTGGCCTTTCCAGCACCATCTCATCCTTGCTTCTCTAGTACATCTCCCACCGCCTTGACCAGCTCCGCTATCCGGTAGGGTTTCGGCACGAATGCAGCGGCGCCCTCGCCGATGAGCCGCTGGGCGTCATGTGACTGGCCGTATCCGCTCGAGACGATGATCCGCGCTGCGGGATCGATCTCGCGGATACGGCGAAAGGCTTCACGGCCGCCCATGCCGGGCATGAGGATGTCCAGGACGACAACGGCGATCGATCCTTGCTGCTGGCGGTAGATCTCGACCGCCTCTTCCCCTCCCCCCGCCGTCAGGACCGTATAGCCGTGCCGCTTCAGGATGTCCCGCGCCAGGTCCTTGACCATCGCCTCGTCGTCCACGACCAGGACCGTTTCCGTTCCTCTCCGCAGTTCCATGCACACCTCATGGGCTTCATGCCCGCCAAATAAGTATACTCTAGCACGGAGAACCGGCTCGCGCAACCCGAACCGGGCGGATGCACAAAAAAAGCCCGGAGAACAGCTCCTTTCTCCGGGCCATGCATCGACCATCATGCTGCTTAGCAAACTGTTGAAAAAGACCTCTCGGTCTGTCACTGCGAGGAGCATCAGCGACGAAGCAATCTCGTAGTTGCTTGAAATTCTTAACTACGAGTTTGCTTCGCTTCGCTCGCAAAGACCCAAGAAAACGTTCTTCAAGACCCTGTTAGAAGTAGAAGTTCGCCTGCACGCCAACAGTCCTCGTGCCGAGATAGGTGGAATCTCCTCCTCCGGGAAGGTCATTCTTGAGCTGCCCCGCGCCGATGCCGACGGACCCCTCAAGGCTGAAGTTCTTGCTGAAGAAATATTCAGCTCCGAACATCCCCGCGAGGTCCCAAAGAGACTGGTCGACAAATTTCGTTCCATTCAACTTGGCGTCGACCGTCGCGTAGGAAAGCTGGCCGCCGATGAAAGGCGCAAAATCGTTCGTGGTGAGATATTTGCGGACGCCCACGGTCAAGCTGAAATACGTGCCGTCATAGTCGCCGCTGTTGAGCTGCAAGCCAAAGCCGCCGTAAAAGGCAACGTCCTTGGCAAGGAAATACCGCCCGCTGATGTCCACAACGTTGTTTATATACCC
>JBAIYC010000430.1:0-3192 GCA_037916085.1 Nitrospirota bacterium
CGTCTACTGCTACGCGAACACGGACCAGGAGAAGGCCTCCCGCTCCCCGGCCGCGCATGATCCCTCAAGCCCGTCGCTCGCGACCCGCCCCGTCGTTGCCTGACCTTGGGATTATCTGACCGGGTCCATCCTTGACAAGCCCCTCCCAGTCTCTTACCCTTTACATAGATGCTACCCAAGCTGTTCTGCGTTCAAGGAGGCATCCATGAGGATCGGCATCCTGGGATCCGGTGATGTTGCGAAGGCTCTGGCCGGCGGTTTTCTGAAATTCGGGCATGATGTGGTCCTTGGTTCGCGCAAAACCTCCAAGTTCGCCGAATGGGCGAAGGAGCATCCCGCGGCACGGTTCGGCAATTTTTCCGATGCTGCGCGGTTCGGCGAAATGATCGTCCTTGCCGTTAAGGGTTCGGCGGCGTCTGAGGCCCTGCGTCTTGCCGGTCCGGAGCACCTGGCGGGAAAGACTGTCATGGACGTGACGAACCCCATCGCCGATGCGCCGCCAGTGAACGGCGTCCTCAAGTTCTTCACGAGCCTGGACGAGTCCCTGATGGAGCGGCTCCAACAGGAGTTCCCGCAGGCGCGGTTCGTAAAGGCATTCAATTCCGTGGGGAACACGGCCATGATCCAGCCGCAGTTCAAGGGCGGGAGACCCACCATGTTCATCTGCGGGAGCGATGAGGGAGCGAAGAAGGCCGTTGCCGGGATCGTCGATCAGTTCGGCTGGGAGGTCTCGGACATGGGCGGAGTCGAGGCGGCCCGCGCCATCGAGCCGCTCTGCATGCTCTGGTGCATACCCGGCTTCCTGCAGAACGACTGGTTCCATGCCTTCAAGATGCTATCGTAGCCGCGGGCGCAGATCGGAGGAGGTGTCATGGATGGACAAAGGGTGGTCCTGGTCACCGGCGCATCCTCCGGCTTTGGCAAGATAACGGCGAAGCTGCTCGCCGAGCGGGGCTATTCCGTCTTTGGCACGAGCCGCAAGCCTTCCGAAGCGGAGCCGGTACCGGGCGTGGAGATGCTCGAGCTCGACGTCCGCTCCGACGAGTCCGTTGCTACCTGCGTTGACCGCGTCCTTCGGACGACGGGCCACCTGGACGTGCTGGTGAACAATGCGGGATATATCGTTGCCGGAGCTGCGGAAGAGACGCCCATCGAGGCGGTGAAGGCCGAGTTCGAGACGAACCTCTTCGGAGCTCATCGGATGGTGCTGGCCGCCCTGCCCGCCATGCGAAAGCAGCGGTCTGGAAGGATCATCAACATCAGCTCCGTGGCGGGATTTGCCCCCGGACCGTTCCTCGGGATCTACTCTGCCTCAAAGTTCGCGATCGAAGGATACTCCGAAGCTCTCCGCGCAGAGGTCCGTCCGTTCAGCATCCATGTTTCGCTCATCGAGGTCGGCTTCGCCAAGACCAATATCGCCCGCAACGCCCAGATGCCCTCTCGGCTCATCGGCGACTATGAGGCCTGCCGACAGAGGGCCTTCGGCAGCATGCTGAGGCGGGTGGAGCACGGCGCGGACCCATGCCTTGTTGCCGAATGCGTTCTTCGCGTTGCGGAGAGGAAGGCGCCCCGCCTCCGCTATCGGGTCGGCAGGGAAGCGAAAGACATCGCTCTCGGCAGGTGGTGCTCGCCGGGCTCTCTGTTCGAGCGGGCCGTACGAAAATATTTCGACCTGGATTAGGCCCCGAATCTTCCCTTGACACCGCCTGTGCTTTTCAATACTCTTACGGTGTGAAGCGCGTGTCATTGCGAGGAGTGAAACGACTACGATACGAGATGGCCGCATCTCTACACGCTCGTTCATACCCTTTTCCTATGACCAGCCCCGATCCTAAACCCCAGGCCGTCATGCACATCGAGAAAGGCGAGGAGGTCGCCGGGATGTGGGCCACGCCGCAGATACCGCATGTCGGCGTCTACAAGCTCATCGCCAAGAAGCGGGCCGACGGGAAAATCGAATGGGTGCATTTCCAGCACCGGCCGGACGGCACGCGAAAGGTCTTGTTCCGCGGTGAGCTGGAATCCAGGGCCCACGTCACGGATGTCCTCGACGGCACGAACAAGACCCTCACGCGGGTACACGGCGTCGTGATGCAGGTTGCCGACTTCGACATGCAGCCGCTGGCCGACAGGAAGACCGGCGGGAAGGTGCATTGAGCGTCCGCAGCTCCCTGTTCGTCATCCCCGTGCAAACGGGGATCCAGCGTCGTTGTGCACTTCCCGGATTCCCGCTTCCGCGGGAATGACGCACTGAGATAGAAGAGCATAGATCCTTTCCATGCTTTCCGACCTCGTCGCCACAATCACAACGCCTCTCTCTCCCCCGCTCCGGGCACTGGGCTATCTCGACGAAACGCTTGCCATGCGAAGGCGGGCGCGACGGAACAGAGAGGCTTGGCAGCCCCATCTGGAAAACACCCGCCGCTTCGTCCTTTCGTCAGCAGAGAAGTGCCGGAGCCGGGCCAAGGCCGTCATCCTCGGCTCGGGACTGCTGCTGGACGTGCCTCTCGCGGGACTGTCGGAACTGTTCCGTGATGTCGTGCTGATGGACGTCGTCTGCCTGCCGGAGATACGGAAACGGATCAACAGATACAAGAACGTCACCTTCATCGAGCACGACGCGACCGGCATCGCCGAAGGGCTCCATCAGATGCACCGGAGCGGCACAGCGACCCTGCCGGAGCCTGCCCGCCCAGTCAGCGCATACGACGACGCGAGCCTTGTTGTGTCCCTGAACGTCCTTTCCCAGCTCTGGGTCGTGCCGCGGGCGTTCGTCGGCATGCATCTCCGCGCCGTCACTCCCGAGCAAGCAGAGGAGTGGTGCGGCCGGATCGTGGAGTCCCACTACACCTCAATACGCGACATCAACTGCGACGTCTGCCTGGTAGGAGACTACGAGTTCGTAACGCGCGACCATGCGGGGAATGTCATCGGCCGAGGCTCAACGGTCTATGGTCTCACGCTGCCGAGGCCCGATGCCACCTGGACCTGGAACATCGTGCCGATCGGGAAGGACTCACCTTATGCGTCCAGGGAGCTGCTCGTCGGTGGATGGCAGTTTCACGGCGAATCGTCTTTCCGCGCTTCTCGCAATGACGGATAGCAGTATCTTCCGCTTCATTTGTACTCTTGTCCATGCGCGCGTGTCTTGAAAAAAAGCTCACCCTCTCCGGCGAGATCAAGACCTATCCC
>JBAIYC010000431.1:0-4498 GCA_037916085.1 Nitrospirota bacterium
GGCGGCCATTCCATCGACGACCGGGAGCCGAAGTACGGCATGGCGGTGACCGGCACGGTCCACCCGGGGAAGATGATCCTGAAGGCCGGGGCGCGGGCGGGCGACCGGCTGGTGCTCACCAAACCGCTCGGCATCGGCATTCTGTCCACGGCCATCAAGGCGGGAAGGGCAGCGGCCGAACAGATCGCGGCAGCTGTCAAGCAGATGAAGACGCTGAACCGCGCTGCTTCGGAAGCAATGAACGAGACGGGCATCAAAGGTGCCACGGATATAACGGGATTCGGCCTCTTGGGGCATCTGCACGAGATGCTGCATACGAGCGGGGTGAGCGCGAAGCTCAACTTCTCCGAAATCCCGGTCATGGAAGGCATCCGGGACCTCGTGCGGTTCAGCGTGCCCGGAGGGACCCGCGGGAACCTTCGCTTCATGGAGGGAAAGGTGGGCTGGGGCGAGCGGATCACCGAGGACGAGAAGCTCATTCTTGCCGACGCGCAGACCTCCGGAGGCCTCCTGATCGCCGTTCCGGAAGCGCAGCTGTCAAAGCTCCTGGACGGACTCGCATCCCGGGGCGTGGAGACGAGGGCGGTCATCGGGCGGATCACGGGAGTCAACGCCGGGAATATCATTGTAGAACGTTGAGTAAAACAGGTTGAACTGCCTGGGCAAGGAGAGAAACATGCAGATAGATGCACGCGGGAAAGCCTGTCCTGGTCCTGTCGTGATGGCCGATGATGCGTTGTCGAAAATGAAGGAAGGGATCATCGAAGTGCTCGTGGACAACGAGGAGTCTTCCCTGAACCTTCAAGGTTATGCTGCCCAGAACGGCATGGCAGCAGAGCGGTCCCGCGAAAACGGGGGCTGGAAGGTCAGGATCGTGAAGGGGTACACCTGCGCCCCGAATGCGGGGCAGGAGACGCTGGAGGAGGCGACAAAGAAGAGATCTTTGCTGCTGATTGTGGGGACGGACACGCTGGGGAAGGACGAAGAACTGGGAAAGCAGCTCATGAAGGGGTTCTTCGAGACGATGAAGGTGTACAAACAGCTTCCGCATACACTCTTTCTGCTGAACGCAGGCGTGCGTCTCACGACCACGAACATGGATACCGTCCCGATCCTGAAGGATATAGAGGCGATGGGCGTGGAGGTTTACTCCTGCGGATCCTGCCTCAAATATTACGGTCTTGAGTCGGAACTCAAGGTAGGCCATCGCGGCACGACGAACCATATCGTCGAGGGCATGCAGGACTTCGACAAGGTGGTGTGGGTGTAGGAGGGACAAGAGATCGGAGAGTAAGAAGGAAGAGGCCCGGCATCGCTGCCGGGCCTCTTTGTTTTGGAGCGCTGACTGAGAACAGTGTTCGCCACGCAACCCACGCCGTGATCGCGGGCACTGTTAGAATGTCGGCGTGGGTACGGTTCCCCAGCCGCTGCCATGGGGCAGTTCCTTGACCGCCACTATTTGCACAGTATGGACCTCGACGTCGACCATGAACTGCGGCACCCGAAGAGCATTGATCGAGAACAAATCGGCGGGTTTCTTCACGTCCACGCCCTCGATCGACAGGAAGATAAGCCGCCTGGTGACACCGCTCGGGGACCCGGCCACGCCCTGATGCTGCATCTGCATGCCTTCATGATGCACGGCATGATGGCCTTCGCGAAGATGACGGAAAGGATGAAAGATCCAGTCAGTGATCATGGCAATGGAATGGCGCTGCTTGTAGAGCTTCCAGTCTCCTCCCGTGTCCGCGATCATGCCCTGCATGATGTAGTCTTGCGGCAGGAAGTAGACCAGATACTGTTTGTTGTCCTGCAGTCTCTCTTTCACTCGCGGAGCTGAGAGGATGTCCCCCATCCGGTGGTCCATCTTGAATCCGTCCTCGGGGAGAATGGCCACCGCCGATACATTCTTTGCGCCGCTCCACAGGGTGAGCGTGTTGATGGTGTACATACGAAGGAAAGCTGCACAGCCCAGGGTGAAGGCCACAGAGCCGAGGATGAATACCGCCTTCATGAGCTTTGAAGCCGGAACGATTGCACGCTCGATTCGGCCCGGCAGGAACATGCCGGTCTTTTGCATGTAGCGCCGATAGGTCACTTCGTGGACTGCGAGCATCCGCCGCTCTTCGTCCTTGGCGAGGAAGGAGTAGACAATGGTCATGAGCAGCCAGAGGACCAGGGTGAGGAACCGGGGCCAGAGGATCGAAAGCCCAAGCCCGGCCACGCCCAGTGCAAGGTACTGGGGGTGGCGGATATAGGCATAGAGTCCGCCCAGCACCGCGCCTTTCTTCGTGAACTTGGCCGTATAGATCTGGCCGGCGCAGATGAAGAAGACCACCATGCCGACGACAAACAGAACCGATCCCATGACCCGGACGAACGTCAGGAGCCCGTCCTGCGGCAGGACCATGTGAGGCAGGTAAAAGGCGCTGAGCCAACGGGTGGATGTGTGGGCCGCAAGACCCGTCAGCACCGGATTCAGCACCGAGTAGAAGAAGCCCGCGAAGGGGCTGATCATGATCAGCACTTCGAAGGCGATGATGAAATAGACGACAACAGCGCTCCCGAGGAGCGTCTTTCGGGTGTTCATGATGACCTCCATAATTATGGTACCGCAGGGCAGGGGAGATCGCGGAATGGAAAGCGTCTGCTCCCGGGCAAAGATGCTGCGTTTGGCCGTGGACGGACCTTTCCCGTTATATTCGCTTGTTCTGCGGTTCTGTGAATCCACAGGAGGTCAGGCGTGGGGAGGTCTTAAGAGCTCGTAGGGTTCGGCGTCCTGGTGGCGGTGAGCAAGAAATGCCAGAGCTCTTTTAAGAGGTGCGGGTCTGAGGGCAGCGGTCCTCTCCTGGACTGCCAGGACGAACAGGGGGAGAGGGGAGATCTGTTTCTTTACCGTCGTTTCCATCCTGACGGTCTTCATCGCCGTTGTATCCAGCTTGTGCGGGCAGTGGCCGCAGGTACGGATGACGCTGGTCTTTCCCGCGTATCCATGGGGGCACGTGTTCTGTACTAGAAGGGACAGGGCAAGAACGAAGCTGACGATGAGAGCCGCTGCCTTCATGCGCGAACTATACTCCGAGCTGCTTCCACCTTCAAGGCAAAATTGTAATTTTACATTGACGGTCCTGTATATATATGCTAGGCTTTGCATGTGTCGCATAGTCCTCGGCTTTCCTGCCTTGAAAGGTGTCTCGAAAATGATCGCACAGCATCAAAGACTGGAACTCCTGAAGGTCGTGGCCCATCCGGTCCGCATCAAAATCCTTGAAGACCTGAGCTTGGGAGTGAAGTGCGTGAGCGATTTCGAGCAGACCCTAGACATAACCCAGCCGAACCTCTCCCAGCACCTTGCAGTGCTGCGGTCCCATGATCTGGTCGACTACTTCGTGGACGGCAGGCTCAAGTGCTATTTCCTCAAGGAGCCGTTCATCCCCGACCTGCTTGAGCTCCTGAAGAAGGAGTATGATGACGACATCCCGGCGCCGGCCTGCTGTCCGGTGACGAAGCGGGGGACCTATCCCGGCGAAAGGAGACGTTGACGCCTATGAAGAAGCATACTGTTACGCTCTATGTGAATGACCCCATGGGCAGGCGCTGACAGGCAAACATGGATGCCGCCGGTCGGGCGGAAAGAGAGCTGAATGCGCATATCCAGGTTATCAAGAAGACGTCTCCGGAATATGCCAGGTCAAAAGACCAGTTTCCCTGCCCCTCCGTCCTCTTGAACGGCCGGATCATCGTCAGGAACGACACGATCTCCTATCAGGGGCTGAAGGCGGCAATAGAGGGAGAGGCCATGGACTGATGGCTGAGCGCTCTACGACGTTGTTGTCTTTACAGGAGGGACTATGCAGAAGAAAGAGATCGTGCTATTCCTTTCCACCACTCCCTACAGCTTCGAGAACACGCACACCATCTTCCGGCTTGCCGATGCGGCCCTGCAGAAGGGCCACCCCGTGCGTCTCATCGCCTCGAATGACGGCGTGTTCTCTATCGTCAAGGGACAGCTGCCGCAATCGCTTTCCCAGCTTTCGGACCTCGTGGGAAGAGGGCTCCGCGTCGACATCTGAACAGGCTGCATGCAGACCCGCGGTCTTGCGGGCGATGACTCAGTTGAAGGCGGCGCAATGAGCAATCTGAAGGGTCTCTTCAACGTCATCAGGACGGAGCCGATTTTCCTTAATTTCGGGGTATAACGGCGGCGTACATCAGACTTAGGTCTCTTGAACAGGATCAGATTTGTCGCAGTATCCCTTACGAGGAGTGCTTCTTGCCAAGCATCAGCATCATTCTCCGCAAGCCGCCCTACGGCACAGTTGATGCTCCCGAAGCGATCCGGCATACGCTCGGAGCAGTGACGGAAGAGCTGCCGGTGCAGCTCATTCTGGTGGACGGAGGAGTTCATGCGGCCCGAAAAGGCCAGGAGATGGGGACGACGGGCTACCTAAGCGCCGAGGAAGGCATCCGCGACTGCATCGACATGGGTGCAAAGGTC
>JBAIYC010000432.1:0-8136 GCA_037916085.1 Nitrospirota bacterium
GCAAAGAGCCTCCTGGAGTCGATGGGTGGAGCAGAATCGCTGTTCGGCCGGGGCGGCATCATGCTGTACCCGGCACGCACATCGGAAGAGATCCTCGAGATGCACCGGGACAAGAAAGCGGACCTGATCATCTCCGACCTCGCGCTGCCGGCAATGGGCGGGGCGGCTTTGCTGAAGACGATCCGAGGTGATGCCGCGCTCAGGGACGTCTCGGTCATCATGGCCTGTGATGGTCCGGAGGCGTCCCGGTCGGAGTGCCGCGACGCAGGCGCCAACGCGGTGGTCGGGAAGCCCGTGGACGTCGCTGACCTGTTCATGCGGGTGTCCGAGCTGATCGTCGTGCCGCGGCGGAAGCATATGCGCGTGCTGCTCCGGGTGTCCCTCGACGACGGGCGGGGAGGGGAGCACCGGACGTTCGCATCATCGGAGAACATCAGCATTTCGGGGATGTTGATCGAGACGAAGCATGCCTATCGTCAAGGCGACCGGCTTCAGTGCAACTTCCATATCGGCCACAGCGAGGTGAAGGTTGAAGGCCTGGTCGTACGGTCGGTCCCCGGGACGGGGGGGCGGTACCGCTACGGTATCCAGTTCGTGAACCTCGATACCAAGACGATGGTCGTGATCGAACAGTTCGTTCGCACGCAGAAGGTGACCCCGACCGAGCGGTCCTGAGGGACCGCCGGACCAGGAGGATGCTGTTGGAAGAGCGGTACGATGCAAAGGCCATAGAGCTGCGGTGGCAGCGGTACTGGTCCGATGAGGGGACCTTCAAGGTCGCCGAGGACCCAGGCAGGCCGAAGTATTATTGCCTGGAGATGTTCCCCTATCCCTCGGGCCGGATCCACATGGGCCACGTGCGGAACTACTCCATCGGCGACGTGGTCGCGCGGTACAAGCGGATGCGCGGGTTCAACGTGCTCCATCCCATGGGGTGGGACGCCTTCGGTCTTCCAGCGGAGAACGCGGCGATCAAGCACGGGATCCATCCGCGGCAGTGGACGCTCGAGAACATCGATTTCATGCGCGACAAGCAGCTGAAGCGCATGGGCCTGTCCTACGACTGGGACCGGGAGGTGACCACCTGCCTTGAGGAGTACTACCGCTGGAACCAGTGGATCTTCCTCAAGATGTACGAGAAGGGGCTTGCCTACAAGAAACGGTCCTATGTGAACTGGTGTCCCTCCTGCAACACGGTCCTGGCGAACGAGCAGGTGGAGAACGGGCAGTGTTGGCGGTGCGGCTCGGTGGTGACGCACAAGGAGCTGGAGCAGTGGTTCTTCCGGATCACCGCCTATGCCGATGAGCTTCTGGAGTACTGTGACAAGCTCCCGGGCTGGCCCGAGCGCGTGCTCACCATGCAGCGGAACTGGATCGGGCGGTCCGTGGGCGTCGAGGTGGACTTCGCCTTGGAGGGGACGGGCGAGAAACTTACGATCTTCACGACACGGCCCGACACGCTCTACGGCGTCACGTTCATGAGCATCGCTCCCGAGCATCCCCTCGTCGAGATGCTCATCCAGGGAAGGCCGGAGGCTGCGGCGGTACGGAGCTTCGTGCAGCGCGTCATGCGCCTCGAGAAGGCCGTGCGCACCGACGAGTCGCAGGAGAAGGAAGGTGTCTTCACCGGAGCCTATGCCGTCAACCCCCTGAACAACGAGAAGGTGCCGGTCTGGGTCGGGAACTTCGTGCTCATGGACTACGGCACCGGCGCCATCATGTCCGTGCCAGCCCACGACCAGCGGGATTTCGAGTTCGCAAAGAAGTACAACATCCCGGTCCGTGTCGTGATTCAGAACGGGAAGAACAACCTCGACCCGACCGCGATGAAAGAGGCTTACGTCGCGGAGGGAACGATGGTCAACTCGGGCCCCTTCGACGGAACGTCGAACGTCGAGGGAAAGGAAAAGGTCGCCGACCACGTCGAGAAACGGAAGATCGGGAAGCGCACGGTGAACTGGCGGCTCCGCGACTGGGGGGTGTCCCGCCAGCGCTACTGGGGCACGCCCATCCCCATCATCTACTGCGAATCATGCGGAGCTGTGCCGGTGCCGGAGCAGGACCTGCCGGTGGTGCTCCCCGCGGACGTGCAGTTCACGGGGAAGGGCATGTCGCCCCTGGCAGAGTCAGCATCCTTCCGCGAGACCTCCTGTCCGAAGTGCGGGGGGAAGGCTCGGCGCGAGACCGATACCATGGACACCTTCGTGGACTCGTCGTGGTACTTCCTCCGTTACTGCTCGCCAAAGGAAACGAAAGCCCCTTTTGACAAGAATGCCGCCGCCTACTGGATGGACGTGGACCAGTACATCGGCGGCATCGAGCACGCGGTCCTCCACCTGCTCTATGCCCGCTTCTTCACCAAGGTCATGCGCGACCTCGGGCTCCATGGCGGAGACGAGCCCTTCCGGAACCTGCTCACCCAGGGCATGGTCATCAAGGACGGCGCCAAAATGAGCAAGTCCAAGGGCAACGTGGTGGACCCCGATTTCATCATCAACAAGTACGGGGCGGACACAGCGCGGCTCTTCTCGCTCTTCGCGTCGCCGCCGGAGAAAGACCTCGAATGGAGCGATCAGGGAGTTGACGGTGCCTACCGGTTCCTGCACCGCGTCTGGGCCCTCATGCACCGGTTCAGTTCCCGGGTGCAGGGGATGCGTGCAGCAGCTGCGGAGGCACGGGGCGACCGGCTCTTCCGCAAGACGCACCAGACCGTCAAGAAAGTGACCGAGGACATCGAACGTCAGTTCCAGTTCAACACGGCGATCGCCGCAATGATGGAGCTGGTGAACGAGATGTACGATTATACGGCGCAGCCGGTCCCCGACGAAAAGCTCCCGGTGGTGCGGGCAGGCCTGGAGACGATCACGCTGCTCCTTGCGCCCTTTGCTCCGCATTTTGCCGAGGAGCTCTGGCGGGCGCTGGGCAACCGGACGAGCGTGGCGCACACGGCCTGGCCCGCCTTTGATCCGGCGGCTCTCGCCGCCGCCGAGGTTACGGTGGTCGTGCAGGTCAACGGGAAGGTGCGGAACAAGCTGACACTGCCCATCGGCATGTCAGACCCGGAGATCGAGGCGGCCGCCCTGGGCGACGCCAAAGTGCGGGAGCATACGGCGGGCAAGACGCCCAAGAAGGTGATCGTGGTGCAGGGGAGACTGGTGAACGTCGTCGTCTGACGACGGACTGCCTGTATCGACGCTCAGCTGCCATGACAAACCCCGATCAGCACACTCAAGACCATGTTGGATACTGATAGCCGGAACTTAGGACTTCAACGGGACCGTATGCAAGTGGCAGTTCATGTCCGCACATTCCTGGTTCTTCTCCTCGTCTCGGTCGGGATGACCTCCTGCGGATATCATCTTTCCGGCACGGGCCTGCTCCTTCCTCCCGGCACGAAGAACATTGCCGTGCCCTCGTTCATCAATCAGACCAATGAACCGTATCTCGATGTCGAGGTGACCAAAGCGGTCATTGCAGAGTTCGTTGCCGATGGAAGACTGCATGTCACCGATGTGGAAGCCGCAGATGTCGTGCTGCGGGGACAAACGGTGAAGTACGAAGCCATTCCGACGGCTTATACGACGGCATCCTATGTTCAGCAATACCGCATCCGGCTGGTCGTGAATGCGGTCCTCGAGGACCTGCGCAGCAAGAAGGTGCTCTGGAAAGAGAACGGGATCGAGGCGGTCTTTATCTCGGAGTATGCCGTGACCTATGACAGCGCCGGCCGGGTGGACATCGCGGCCGCCAAGGCGGTGAAGGAACAGGCGATCCAGAAGGCCAGCCAGGACATCGCATGGACGCTCCGGAGCAGGGTGCTCGAAGGGTTCTGAGAGATGACCAAGTACGAGGACCTCATTCGACAGCTGAAGCAGGGAAGGATCCTTCCCGTCTATCTGTTCTTCGGCGATGAGGAGTTCCTTGTCCAGGAGTGCGTCGACGTTCTCATTGCGAAGACGGTGGACCCGGGATCGCGAGATTTTAATTTCAATACGGTCTACTGCAGGGGGGCGTCGGGCCCCGAGATCGTGAACCTCTGTCAGACCCTCCCGTTCATGGCCGAGCGCAGGCTCGTGATCGCCAAGGAGGTCGAGGCGCTCAAGGCTGCCGACCTCGAAGCACTCACTGCTTACCTCGGGGACCCGTCGCCGTCAACCTGTCTGGCCATGATCGCGAACCAGCCACGGTTCGACAAGAGGGCGGTGATCTCGGCTGTCGAGAGCCACGGGGCCGTGACACGGTTCTTTCCGCTCCTGGACCGGGAGATGCTCCCCTGGATCGAAGACCGCGTCCGCGCCCGGGGCCTGACGATCGACCGCGCCGGAGCGCAGTACGTCTGGCACGGCCTTGGCAACGACCTTCAGACGATCAGCAACGAACTCGAGAAGGTCCTGATCGCCGTGAAGGACCGGAAGCATATCACTCTGGAAGATGTGAAGGGAGTTGTCGGGGACTTCCGCGAGTACACCTCATTCGATCTTGCCGATGCCGTTGGCAAGAAGAACCGCGAGAAGGCCTTCCTGATCCTCGGGAGGCTCATCCAGGAAGGCGAGCAGCCCGTCGCGCTTCTGGCCTCCCTGTCTTGGAACTTCCGGCGGCTGATGCGGGCGAAATCGCTCGAGGCGTCGGGGATGGGGTATAACGAGATCAAACGCAAGCTCGGCGTGATCTTCCACCAGTCAACGTCGTTCCAGGAACAGATGCGGAGCTATACGATTGCGGATCTCACGAGGGCCTTCGACGTGCTCCTCTACGCGGATCGTTCGCTCAAATCTGGAGGCATCGGCGGCAGGCTTGTCCTGGAACGAGCGGTCCTGCGGCTCTGCGGAACATGACTGGCGGCGGAGAGATTCGGTGAAAACAACAAGCGCCCTCGGGGACCGAGGGCGCTTGTTCTCTTGGAAGCTCGGGAAGCAGGGATCAGGCAGCCACGATCTTGCTGACCTTTGCCGAAAGACGGGAGAGCTTGCGGGAAGCGGTGGTCTTGTGAATCACGCCGGCAGAAGCGGCCTTGTCGTAGGCGCGCATGGCCTTGACCAGTGCGTCCTTCGCCGAGTCGGCGCTCTTTGCCTCAACGGCCTGTTCGACCTTCTTCGCCAGAGTCTTGAGCATGGACCTCACGGACTTGTTACGCTCGTGTCGTTTCTCGTCCTGACGCTTTCTCTTGAGACCTGACTTGGATCTTTTCGATTTAGATTTCTGGGCTGCTGTTGCCACCGCGGTCCTCCTTGGAAAGAATGAAACAGGCCAACTTTTTAACATAAAGTGCCCCTGCTGTCAAGGGAAAAGAACAGGATGCGCGCGGAAATAGCCCTTTGCAGCGGCGCAAGATTTTGTTAGAGTGTGCGGGAAAAACTCCGCCGGGGAGCGGGTGAGGTCGCATGTCTGAGAACATCAAGGTTGTGAAAGCGGCAGGGATCGTCGGTTCCGCCACGGCGTTATCCCGTGTCATGGGGTATGTCCGCGACATGGTCATGTCGTGGGCCTTCGGCACGACCGCTGCCGCCGATGCCTTCTATGTCGCCTACCGCATCCCGAACCTCCTCCGAGAACTCTTGGCCGAGGGGTCCATGTCCGCGGCCTTCATCCCCGTCTTTACTGAGACGCTGACGAAGGGCTCGAAGGACGAGGCACGGCGGCTCGCGAACGCGGTCTTTGCCCGGCTGCTGATCATCCTGGTCATTGTGACCGGATTGGGCATCATCTTCGCGCCCTACATCGTCAAGCTCATTGCCTGGGGATGGAAGTTCAAGGACCACCGCGAGAAGTTCCTGCTCGCTGCTTCGCTCACCAGGTTGATGTTCCCGTATCTGCTGTTCATCGGCATTGCTGCGCTGGCCATGGGCATGCTGAACTCTTTGCGTGCGTTCCTTGCACCGGCCCTCTCTCCGGTGATGCTGAACATCATGACCATCAGCGGGGTGCTTTTCCTGCGTCCACATATGCCCCAGCCGATCATGGGAGCTGCTGTCGGCGTCGTACTTGGCGGCCTGTGCCAGCTTCTGATACAAGTACCGGCATTGCAGCGGCAGGGCATGATGGTGCGCCCGCAGTTCACTCCGAGTCATCCCGGGGTCACGCAGATAGGAAGGTTGGCACTGCCGGTCTTTTTCAGCTCATCGGTGAGCCAGATCAACAATTTTCTCGGGACCATCTTTGCATCGTTCCTCGCCACGGGCAGCATCACGTACCTTTTCTACGGCATGCGGTTCATCCATTTCCCGCTTGGGATCTTCGGGGTCGCCATCGCCACGGCCGTGCTGCCCACGCTGTCGGCACAGGCGGCGAGGCGGGAGATGGAACAGTTCCGGGAAACGCTGTCGCTTGGCGTCCGGCTGGTGTTCTTCATCATGTTCCCGGCCATGGCCGGCCTCATCATGCTGCGCATCCCGATCTTGAACCTTCTGCTGCAGCACGGTGAGTTCAACTATACTTCCACCGTCGGGGCCGCATCGGCGCTCCTGTACTACGCCGTCGGTCTCTGGGCCTTTGCCGGTGTCCGCGTTCTCTCGCAAGCGTTCTATTCATTGCAGGATACGAAGACGCCGGTGCGAATCGCAATGCTCGCTATGGTTGTGAATATCGTGCTCAGCATCGTGCTCATGCAGACGCCGCTTCAGCACGCCGGACTCGCTCTTGCGAACTCGCTTGCGGCTACCCTGAACATCACATTACTTGCAAAGTACCTTCGGAAGAAGATCGGCCGTATGGACGGCAGACGGATCCTTCGGTCGCTTTCGAAGATCGTTCCCGTATCCGTTGCCATCGGCGCCATCGGCTGGTATGTCAGCCAGAAACCGGTCTGGGATGCGCCTGGCAGGATTCTGTACAAGGTCAAGTGGCTTGGCTTCGGCGTGACCATGAGCGGGCTCTTATATATCGTTGCTATGTGGGCCCTCAGGAGCGAGGAGCTCAGGTTCCTGTGGAGCCTGGTCCGACGGAAGGCCGGCGGTCAGGCAAAGAGCGGAGGCTAGAGTGGAAGCCGCAGCGCGGAGGATATTTGCCACGCCCTTCGGTTGGGCCGGTGTGGTTGCGACCGGCAGAGGCATCGCCCGGATCGTCCTGCCGCGGAAGAGCAGACTGTCGGTAGAGCGGGATGTCGGGGGCGCAGGGGCCAGAGAAGAGAGTGCGGGAGCGGTCCCGGCAGCTGCAACACGGCTCGCGGCCAGGGCCGCAGGACTGATAGGGCGCGCTCTTTCCGGCGCACGGGTGAGGTTCGATCTGCCCCTTGACCTGCGTCATCACACGGTCTTC
This sequence comes from Nitrospirota bacterium, assembly GCA_037916085.1. Lineage (GTDB taxonomy): Bacteria > Nitrospirota > UBA9217 > UBA9217 > UBA9217 > JAKAHZ01. The sequence goes on from JBAIYC010000432.1 coordinate 7,255, forward strand.
CAGCAGGCGGTCTGGAGAGCGGCGGCAAAGATACCGGCCGGCGAGACGCGGTCCTATGCTTGGGTCGCGAAGAATATCGGCAGGCCGAAGGCCGCACGGGCGGTTGGACAGGCGCTGGGCGCCAATCCCGTCCCGGTCGTCGTCCCCTGTCACCGTGTCGTCAGCTCTGCAGGCACACTGGGCGGCTTCTCCGGCGGACTGCCGATGAAACGGCGCTTGTTGGCCATTGAGGCGGGCCGGCCGGCATGCATGGCTGAGGATCGAAGGAAATGAGCAGGTCGTTAGCGCGGCGCGTTGTGCGGCCGGTTTTGACGTGTCGGCGGCAATCGTCCCCCATAAGGCGAGTTGGGGGAAGCGAGGAACGATGAACATTCGAAGAGTGGTCGTGGGCCCTCTGCAGGTCAATTGTTACATCGTCGAGGACGAGCAGACGAAAGAGGCGATGGTCATCGATCCCGGTGATGACGCCGCTGCGATCCTGAAGGTCATCGGCAGCAGGAAGCTCAAGGTCAGATATATCATCAACACGCATGCCCACTTCGACCACGTGGGGGCCAACAAGCAGGTGAAGGACGCAACGGGAGCAGAGATCCTCATCCACGAGCAGGACGACGCGTTGCTGGGTGCCACGAAGGACCAGGCACGCATGTTCGGCATGACGGCCCCTTCTTCGCCCAAGGCCGACCGCTATGTGAAGCACGGCGATGTGATCACCGCGGGCGGCATCTCGCTCCGGGTGCTGCACACTCCCGGACATTCCTCGGGCGGCATCAGCCTGGCCGGCGGCGGCGTAGTATTCACCGGCGATGCGCTCTTTGCTGGGTCCATCGGGAGGACCGACCTCTTCGGCGGCGACCTCATGACGCTCATCACGTCCATCCG
>JBAIYC010000433.1:0-1667 GCA_037916085.1 Nitrospirota bacterium
CGCGGGGTGGAGCCTACGTCCCATGTGCTGGACATCAATAATGTCATGCGTGATGATATCCCGGCTTCCAGTCTTCCCCAGGAGAAAGCCTTGTCCAATGCCCCGGAAAAGGCCGCAGGACATTATAAAGTTCCGAAGATCATAGAATAGTGGAATGAAAACCGCAAGGAGTATCTCCTTACTCCTCACTCATCAGTCCTGAATAGGCAACAAGGAGAATCATGTTTCGACTAATGCTGCGATCGAAAATCCACCGGGCGACGGTGACGGATGCAAACCTCGAATACGAGGGAAGCCTGACTGTTGATCCTCTCCTGCTTGAGGCTGCGGGCATTCTGCCCTATGAGCAGGTCAGCGTCTCCAACCTGAACAACGGTGAACGGTTCGAGACCTATGTAATCCCCGGCAAACGCGGGGCGGGTGAAATGGTCCTGAACGGACCGACGGCCCGCAAAGGGCTGAAAGCGGACAAGGTCATCGTTTTCTGCTACGAGTATTTCAACGAGGAAGAGCTCAAGTCTTTCAAGCCGAGAATCGTTCTGGTGGACGAAAACAACCGGGTGAGGGAGAAATAATGGAGTTCAATCAGCTGACGATCCATGAAATACATGAGATGCTTGTAAAGGGGGAGGCCACCGCTGAAGCCGTTACCGAATCGGTCCTGGGCAGGATCAAGGCCGTTGACGGGAAGGTCAAGGCCTTCATCACGGTGACCGAGGATGCCGCCCGCAGGCAGGCCCGCGAGGCGGACAGGAGGATCAAAGCCGGAGATACGGTATCGCCGCTCCTGGGGATTCCCATTGCCGTGAAAGACAACATGTGCACCGACGGGATCAAGACGACCTGTGCGTCGAAGATTCTTGGCAACTTTGTTCCTCCCTACAACGCAACGGTCGTAGAGAAATTGAACGGGGCCGGATACGTGCTTTGCGGCAAACCCAACATGGACGAGTTCGCCATGGGGTCCTCAACGGAGAACTCCGGGTTTTTCATCACGAAAAACCCCTGGGACCTCGAACGGATCCCCGGCGGATCAAGCGGAGGCTCGGCTGCGGCGGTCGCCGCGGATGAATGCATCGGCGCGCTCGGATCGGACACGGGCGGATCGATCCGTCAGCCGGCAGCATGCTGCGGGGTCGTCGGCCTCAAGCCGACCTATGGCAGGGTCTCGCGGTTCGGGCTTGTGGCCTTCGCGTCATCGCTCGACCAGATCGGGCCGATTACCAAAGACGTGACCGACTCGGCTCTGCTCATGAACATTATCGCCGGTCATGATCCCAGGGATTCCACGTCGGCAGACGTCCCGGCGCCGGATTATACCCGGGCGCTCAGGAAGGATGTCAAAGGAATGAAGATCGGCCTGCCGAAGGAGTACTTCATCGAGGGGATGGATCCCGCGGTGGAGAAAGCGGTCAAAGAGGCCGTGAAAACGCTCGAAGGGCTCGGTGCGCACGTGGTGGAGGTTTCGCTCCCCCACACGGACTACGCGGTGGCTACCTACTATATTCTGGCGACATCGGAGGCGAGTTCGAATCTCGCCCGCTACGACGGAGTAAAGTACGGCTACCGCACGCAATCTCCCAAGGACCTGCTGGACATGTACATGAAGAGCCGGGACGAGGGCTTCGGACCGGAAGTGAAGCGCAGGATCATGCTCGGCACCTACG
>JBAIYC010000434.1:0-7124 GCA_037916085.1 Nitrospirota bacterium
ACGACAAGGGGAAGAGCGCTGAGGACGCCGCCCTCGAGGGCGCCAAGCTTCGCCTCCGGCCGATCCTGATGACCTCATTTGCCTTCATTCTCGGTTGCGTTCCGCTCGTCACGGCATCCGGAGCCGGCGCGCTGGCGCGGAACGTGATGGGCATGGACGTGATCGGCGGCATGCTCGCCGCCACCGGCATCGGCGTGTTCCTGATCCCTGTGACCTTCACGGTGGTCGAAAAACTCTCCCATCGCGGCGAGAAACACGGGACGACAGAGGGAAAGGGAGAACATTGATGAAGAGATCGATCTTCACGATCATAGGCGTGCTCGTGCTGGCCGGCTGTGCGGTCGGTCCCGATTACCGGAGGCCTGAGATCGCGTCGCCGCCGGCATGGCAGGTGGACATGCAGCAGGCAAAGGACACGGCGAACACCCTCTGGTGGGAGCAGTTCAACGATCCCGCGCTGAACGAACTGATCCAGGCCGCGCTCCGCGAGAACTATGATCTCCGCATCGCCACGGCCCGGGTCCAGGAGTTCTACGGTCTGTACGGTGCGACACGGGCGGACCTCTTCCCGCAGATAGGCTACGACGGGACCGCCGGCAGGACGCATACGACAACGAAGGGTCCCGTTCCGATAGTGGGTGGACGGAATTACAGCCTGTACCAGGCGGAGTTCAATGCGAGCTGGGAGATCGATCTCTGGGGCAAGATCCGGCGTGCGACCGAAGCGGCGCAGGCGGACCTTCTGGCCGCCGAGGACGCCCGGAGCGGCGTGATCCTGTCGCTCGTTTCCTCGATGGCCACGGCCTACGTCGACCTGCGGTCCCTTGACCGGCAGCTCGAAATCGCCCGGCAGACGGCCAAGAGCCGCGAGGAATCGGTGAGGCTCTTCGAACTCCGCTTCAAGGGCGGCAACATCTCGGAGATGGAGCTGAGCCAGGTACGGTCGGAATACTATGTGGCACTGGCCGCGATCCCGGACCTGGAAAAGCGCGTCCGGCAGCAGGAGAACTTCATCAACGTCCTCTTGGGCATGAAGCCCGGACCGATCGCGCGGGGCAAAGTGCTCGACGACATAGCGCTGCCGGCCATTCCCGCCGGCCTGCCATCGGACCTGCTGACGCGCCGTCCCGATATCCGCCAGGCCGAACAGAACCTGATCGCAGCGAACGCCCGCATCGGCGTGGCAAAGGCCCAGTACTTTCCGTCCATCACGCTCACTGGCTTCTTTGGTTCCACGAGCACGGAACTCAAGGACCTCTTCACCGGTCCGGCTGGCGCCTGGAGCTACGCGGGGACGCTTGCCGGCCCGATCTTCACGGCCGGCAAGATCAAGGGGACCGTGAAGGCCGCCGAGGCCGTCCAGCAGCAGGCATTGTTCGGATATGAGTCGGCGATCCGGAACGGGTTCCGCGAGTTCGAGGACGCTCTCATCGACCAGGACAGGACACGCGTGCAACTCGAGGCCCAGGCGAAGCAGGTCGAGGTCCTCGCGACCTATGCGAGGCTGGCGCTGCTCCGCTACGAGAACGGCTACACCAGCTACATCGAGGTGCTCGATGCCGAACGCAGCCTCTTCAACGCTCAGCTCTCCTATGCTCAAACGCAGGATGTGCTCCTTCGCGCGCTCGTGAACCTTTACAAGGCCTCGGGCGGAGGATGGGTCGTGGAGGCGGACAAGTTGGCAACGCAGCCGACGGGAACGCAGACGGCGGCGAAGTCCGGAACGGAGAAGAAGCCCTAGGGCGTGGCAGCCAGTTCTTGTCACCGACGGGGAAAGGAAAGCTTCGATGCGAACGAAGATGATCACGAGCATCGCTATTCTGTATGCTGCGACGTTGTTCTTCGCAGGCGGCGTCTGGTCGCAGGAATCAGCATCTCCTGCACCGCCGACTGCAACCGCCGCGCCTGCGCTGTCCTCCACAATAACGGCTACTCCCGCGGCAGCTCCCTCATCGCCGGCGTCAGCGCGGAAGCAGGAGGAGAGGACATCCTATCTCGTCGTGAAAGCAGGCCCATGGTCGCTGAAGAGCGACAATCTCACCAACGAGAACACCGGCTCGTATGGTGAGATCGCTATCGGGGGGAAGTTCAATCCGTTCCTGGGCATGGAATTTGGTGTGGGGTACTTATCAGCCGAAGGAACCTACCGCGCGTCCAGAGCGGATGTGCGCACGAACCCGGTGCTCCTGTCACTGCGTGTTGGCGTTCCGATCGTGATCATTGAGCCGTACTTCCTGCTCGGGGGAGGCGCCTATTTCACGACGATCGATATTGGCTCTAGTTCGACGAGCACGGTCAAGGCAGGGTATCATGCCGGACTCGGCGTCGACGTCAACCTCGGGCCCCTTTTGGTTGGCGCCGAAGCCCGGTATTTCGAGACAACAGGGAAGACCTTCGACGCTGATATTAACCTGCATGGATATATCCTTGCGGCGAAGGCCGGAATCCGCTTCTGACGAAGCGCGGGCGCGGACGCAGTGGTGTCTGCCGCGCATCATGCCAGCGCGATAACGGCCGGATATACACGGCCGGCAAGCGGCGGAACGGCTCCCAGGAGATACGCCAGCGGGCAACGAAACGAAGATCTCGGGAGAAGGATCATGCTACAACGGAAGGTCCTGCAGAGTGCATTAATCGCACTGATGATCTTGCTCGGACGGGTTTCCCCGGCGCAGACCGTGTTGACCGACGTCTGGAAGCTCAAGGACCAGCGCGGCCCCGTGAAGAAGGTCATGGTCTTCTGGAGCACCAAGGTCTCCCAGAACCGTCTCCTTGCCGAGAACGAGTTCGTCCGTCAGCTGAAAGGCCGTGGCATCACCGCGATGCCGGCCTACGTCGTCATCCCGCCGGACAAAATGGTCCAAAAGGATGCAGCGCTGAGCATGATCCGGGACCTGGGCATGGAAGCCGTTCTCACCCTGCGTTCGATCGATAAAAAGACGGTCCAGGCCCAGATCCCTCCGATCGGCCCGTCGGGTCCGTCGCGCCTGTCCGATTACTACCAGAACGTCTATGATGCGCCGGCAAGGGACGACTCTGAGCCCGCCTATCTGGAAACGAACCTGTTCGATGCAGCAACGGGTCAGCGCATCTGGACGGCCCGCTCGGTCACGAAGGTCGATATAGTCGACCAAAAGGCCCTCGCTGAGTTCATCAGCGTCCTGGTCGACCGGCTGGCGGCGGATAAGATGATCCCCTGAGACGGTGGTGAACAGTCTGCTCAAGGCTTTTCCCGAGCTGCGCCATGTGCCGGGACTGCAGTCGTAATGCCGGAGCCGGCCGAGCGTCGGTGCCGGGATAATCTTGCATGATAAGGAAAAGGAGGAAGTATGAAGAAACTGATGATCGCAGGAATGGCAGCAATGCTGCTCGCAGGAGGAGTGGCGGCAGCGGACGAGACGATCGTAAGCACGATCACAAAAGGGTGCGAGAAGGAGCTGAAGACCTACTGTAAGGATGTTGCACCCGGCGAGGGGAGGGTCGTTGCCTGTCTCTATGCTTTCAGCGACAAGATCTCTCCCCGGTGCGAGTACGCGCTCTATGATGCGGCTGCCCAGCTGGAGCGGGCGCTCACAGCCCTGACCTATGTGGTGAACGAGTGCCGGGCCGATCTGACAAGCTTCTGCTCGGACGTACAGCCGGGACAGGGGCGTGTGATGGCATGCATGGAGAAAAACAAGGAGAAGGTGAGCGCCCGGTGCAAACAGGCGATCAAGGACGTGGGACTGCAGAAATAGCGGCGTAATGCGTCATGCCGTAGCGGCGGCTGGGATATGAGGTGAAGCCAACCTGCGCTACGGGTCCATGGTTCCGCATAACGAAGGAGGGGACAATGAGCACTGTCACGAGGATGAGTGTTGTCATGTTCACGGTCGCGGTTCTCTGCGTGTCGGGAATGATCGATATAGCCGATGCGCAGAGTTTCACCGCGGTCCGGCCCGGCGGGCGCGCCGGGAACTGGGAGTTCTTTCTTCCGCTCGTATACACGGATTCCTCGACGATGGGCGGTCAGAACGGTTCGAGAGCTGACGTCAATGCGGGCTGGGGCTTCGGCTTCGGCTTCGGGTACAATTTCACCGACAATTTCCAGTTGAACGGGCTTTTTTCCTGGAGCTCGCGAAGCTATGACGCGACCACCAGCAGCGGTGTACGGTACAGCAACTGGCTGGACACTTCCACCATTTCGCTGAACGGCGTCTATTACGTGCTGCCCGGAAACATAACGCCCTTTGTTTCAGCGGGGGTCGGCCTTACCTATATCGACACCAATATTCCGAGCTCGCCAGGCGGCACATCCTGCTGGTGGGACCCGTGGTATGGTTACGTTTGCGGCAACTATGTACCCACCAAAACGGAGAACGCAGTGACTTACTCTGTCGGGGTCGGCGTCAGGTTCGATGTGAACCGCCAGTTCAGCATTCAGCCCAGCTACAATAAGGCGTATCTGGACATCAACAAGGCATCGGGCACTCCCGATTTCGACATCTGGCGGCTGGATTTCATCTTCCGGATGTGAAAAAGGAGAGACCTCTTGGTGCTGATCAGAAAAATCCTCCTGGCCCTCGTGCTGTCTCTCGCCATTGCAGCTCTGTCCTCGGCTTCGGCCGCTGCGGCGCAGTTCGAGATCACGCCCTTTGCCGGACTTACGTGGGGAGGGACGTTCAGCGATTCCGTCACGGGAACGACGTTGCGGGCCGATGACACGACGAGCTACGGTCTCATGCTCGACATCCAGAAGGACGAGCGGGCCCAGTACGAGCTCTACATAAGCCGGCAGGCCACCCGGCTGAGGACGGACCAGGGGCCCTTCACCGGGAATCCGCTCTTCGACCTCGACATCGAGTACTACCATATCGGCGGCACCTATACCGAGGCCGAGGGACGGGTGAAACCGTATGTTGTCGGGGGTCTGGGAGCGACACACATGGTCCCCAAGGGGCCCGGCCTTAACGCGGAAACGAAGTTTTCCTTCAACCTCGGCGGCGGGGTCAAGCTGCAGGCGACGGAGCGCATCGGATTTCGGCTCGAGGCGCGCTGGTTCGGAACGCTTTTTAACGGCGGCGGCGCGGTCTTCTGCGCGAACGGTGCCTGCGCGGTGAACGTACAGGGAGACCTGTTCTCGCAGGTCGTCGCGAATGCCGGGGTGTCATTTGGGTTCTAGGGCCTGCAGAGAGATGAGGGCGCCAGTCGCTCCTGTTCGCCAGCGGAGGCGGGGAAGACCGGACGGAACGATCATCCTGCTTCTTCTGCTCGCGCTCGTCGCGTCCTGCGCTTCCCTGCCGCTCGGCAGAGGCAAGGAACCGAAGGTCATCGCCATCAGGAACCGGAGCGGTGCCGATATTGCCGCGGTCACGCTCCGGGAAGCGATCCGGGACGCCTCCGCGGCCGCACGGTTCGGGTCCATCTCGCCGGTACCTGATGGTGCCACGCAGGTCGTGGTGCGGCCATCGAACCCGCCGGCGCTGCCGCGGACCATCGCGGTCGAATGGGTTGACAGCGACAACAGGACCCGCGTAAAAGAGCTGTCCCTGTCCGCGGCGCTCAGGTCCCTGGCCGGTTCCCCGAACGAAACGCTCGTGTTCGAGTTTGGACCGTTCCATGACGTGCTGGTGTTCGTCGAGACATTGAAGCAGTGACCGCAGCATCATCGCGGGGAAGGGGGAAAGCCCATGTGGAGACAACGCCTGTATCGGATCGGATGCTGTCTTTTCGGTGCGGCCGCAGTGTCCGGCTTCCTCGGGGCTCCTGCTGCGGCGCAGGCGCGGTTCTCCGGCCCCTGCGCCGAGACGGTCCAGAAGTACTGCGGCGATGTAGTCCCGGGACAGGGGCGCGTGATGAAATGCCTCAATGAGCATCGGGACGACCAGAGCATCGCCTGCAAGGACTGGATCGCCGAACAGCAGAAAAGCTTTAAAGAACTGCAGTTGGCCTGTTATGAGGAGATCTCCAAACTTTGCCCGATGGATCCGAGCGACTGGATCCGCGTTCTCCAATGCCTCGATTACAACTATGTGAGCCTGAAGCTCGACTGCCGCGACAAGCTGCGTGGGATCAAGAACCGGCTGCAGTAGCCCGCCAGTGCGGGCCTGTGATCCGCCGACAGGAGGGAATGCCATGATGAAGAGACAATCTGCACTTCGAAGGGAAGCGCGTATCGTCCTGATTGCCGCCGTCGCCTGGTCATTCGTGCTGCTTGGGGGCGCATGCGGTGCCTTCGCGGACGAGGAGGCATTTCCCGACCGGTTCATGCTCCGGCTGGGAGGCTATCAGATCGGGAACGCCGACACCATTGTACGGCTGGACGCGAACAATCTGCCCGTCGGCACGTATGTCGATTTCAGCGACACCCTGGGCGGCGACAGCCGGGCCACGGTCGTCCGGCTGGACGGGCTCTACCGTTTCAATGAACATCATGCCATCGACTTTTCCTGGTATGACCTAAAGTTCACCGGCTCCCGGGCGCTGAACCAGGATATCACCTGGAACGGGATAACGTATACCCTCGGCACCCAGGTCGACAGTGAGCTCAGGTTCGATGTGTACAAGCTGAACTATCAGTACTCCGTGTACCATACCAAAGACGTTGAGCTTGGTGTATTAGCAGGCCTCCATGTCATGAAGGCCTTCGCCAGCATCAACGCGAGCGGCATCAATCAGGCGCAGAGCGGGTCGATAACGGCGCCCCTTCCCTTGGTCGGCTTGTTCGCGGAGTACAACTTTACGCCCCGGTTCTCCGCGTTCTACAGCTATCAGTCCTTCTTCATCGATTACCAGGATAAGGTAAGGGGAGGGTTGCAGGATTTCCTCTTCGGGCTTGAATACCGGCTCTTTCGCCACTTCTCAGTGGGCGCGGCCTACAACCGGTTCAACCTGAACCTGAAGCTGAAAGGGGACAATCAGACCCTCTATGTTGACAGCGGCTGGAACGGTGGAATGCTCTACGGAGCTCTCTACTTCTAGAACTCGATTGGACAGTAGGACGAGGAGGATGATATGAACCGGTTCCCGGCAGTGGTGGCAACGGCGATCGCAGCGGCGGCCTTCCTCGTGACGCTTCTCTCCGCGATGCCCGCATCGGCGCAGGAGCTGAACCCCTGCATCGACGACTTCAAGCAGTACTGCGG
>JBAIYC010000435.1:0-2007 GCA_037916085.1 Nitrospirota bacterium
TTGTTCGTCTCTTTGCCACCGAGCCCTCCGCGGATGGTCAGGTCCAGGATGACAAGATCGAAGGGACTGCCTGCTTCCCGGGCGGCCTGGTATTTTTCGATGGCGGCGTCACCGTTTTCCGCGAATTCCACGGTATGGCCCAGGGCTTTTAGCATTTCTCCGGCGATGTTCCTTATTATTTCCTCGTCGTCCATCACCAGGATTTTCCCTTTTCGGACAACGGGGGGGACCGCAGGGGTTTCAGGCGACTCCATCTTCGTGTCGGCCGCGGGAAGATAGACGAAGCATGTTGTGCCTGCGCCCGCCCTTGAGACGACATCAATCATCCCGCCATGATTCTTGATAATCGAATACGATGTGGCCAGACCAAGGCCGCTACCCTTCTCCTTGGTAGTGAAGTAGGGATCGAAGATCTTCTGCAAGTATGGTGCGGGAATGCCGATGCCCCTGTCCTCTATGGCTATTTCGATATAGGCTCCTTCTTTAAGGAGACGAGGCAGACCGGCGTTCGGCGCATGCACATTTCTCGCGGTGACTACGATCGTGCCTCCCAGGGGCATGGCCTGGTCGGAGTTGAGCACGATATTCTGGATGACCTGCCCGATCTGTCCTTCGTCGGCTTCCACCGTCCGGAGGTTCTCGTCAAGCATGATGCGATAATCGACGCGGGAGCCGCTCAGGGCGAACTTCACCGAGTTTTCGATCACAGCCCGGAGCGACACGTTCTTCTTTACCGGTTTTCCGCCTTTTGAGAAGGTCAGGAGCTGCTTGGTAAGATTCACCGACATGTTCAATGCCTGCTCCGCCTGCGCCAGCATGGCGAGGGACCGTTCCTTTTGGTCAAAGGTCATCCTGGCCATGGAAATGTACCCGAAGACTCCCTGCAGCAGATTGTTGAAATCATGTGCGATCCCGCCGGCCAGTGTTCCGATGGCCTCGATCTTCTGTGTCTTCAGCCGTTCTTCTTCGAGGAGATGTTTTTCGGTTATGTTGTTGACCGTCTCGATCACAGATATTACGGCGCCTGTGCCGTCCTTTATGGGAAAGGCTTTTGTTTCGACATGGAGAATAGCTCCTGTGGCGTCTGTATGGCGATGGACCGCTGTATGGGGCTCTCCCGTGGTGAAGACGTGATGGACGGCGCACTCCTCTCCTTCTTCGAAGCAGGGCCGTTGCAGCTTGTGCAAAATCTCATAACAGGACCTGCCGATGACGCTGTCGTAGGACTTGCCAGCTTGGCCGCAGTATGCCTTGTTGGCGGTCAGGATGCGGTAAGCACGGTCGACGACGATGAACCCCTCGTCCACCGTGTCCAGGATGTTTCTGATGAACTCCTCGCTCTGCCGGAGCTTTTCCTCGGCCTTCTTCTGCTCTGTGACATCCTGCACGGTGCCTGAATGGATCAGCGGCTTATCTGCCGGGTCATAGGATACCTCGCTTACGGTATGAACAGTCCTTACTGTTCCGTCGGGACGGATGAGACGGTAATCCATGTCAAGAGGTTTTCGTTCGTAGATAGCGGCATTCATCGCTTTTGTGAACGGCGCCAAATCTTCGGGATGAATCGCTTGCAGAAATGCATCGGTGGTGGGAGTAAACTGAGAGGGATCCCTACCGTAGATACGGTATATTTCCTCCGACCAGAATAGATGACCTGTGACCAGGTTCTTTTCCCAATTCCCTACATGGGCCATCTTCTGCGCTTTGGACAGGCGCTCTTCGCTGATGCGAAGGGCCTGTTCGGACAATTTCCGCTCGGTGATATCCTGAAACAACCCGAATGTTCCGACAATGTTGCCGTCGGCGTCATGGATGGCCGCCGACGATACGGACAGATGAACAGGCGTGCCATCCTTCTTTTTACGGACCAGGTCCATGGCAAGATACGGCCTGCCCTGCCGAACGCCTTCGTTCAGCCTGTGGAATTCTTCTTCTTTGCCCTCGGGTATGATCGGATTTTTCTTGCCGAGCACCTCGTCTGCCTTCCAGTCGAAGATCCGCTCGGCG
>JBAIYC010000436.1:0-6804 GCA_037916085.1 Nitrospirota bacterium
CTATGCAACAGCGAAGACGTCGGAGCACCACCTGGACCTGTACGATACGGGCATCATCCCCCAGGCGCGGCTTTCGCTCAAGTCGGCGACGTCGAACTACCAGGTGGGGAAGACCGATTTCCTGGGCCTCCTGGACAGCGAAAGCCTGCTGCTCAAGTACCAGCTCATGGAGCAGGAGGAGCTGGTGAACCTGCACAAGACCCTTGCGATGATCGGCGAGATGACGGGGGAAAAGAATAAATGACCAGTTCCACGTTCAAGGCCGGAATTTCAAAGCTCCTCTGCATGTCTATCGCCTTGACCCTGTTGTCCACAGGCGTTGCGTCCTCCACGTTCGCCGAGGACCAGACCAGGAAAGAAGGCGCGCAGGAGGAGGCGCAGACCATCACGCTCTCGCCGGAGAAGCGCCAGCTCATCGGCGTCCGGACCGCGGTGGCCTCGCTTCGCTCTTTGGACAAGCAGATCCGCACCGTGGGCAAGGTGGAGGTCGACGAGACCCGGCTTGCCTATGTGAACACCAAGGTTGCGGGATGGGTGAAGAAGCTCTACGTCGACTACACCGGCAAGGAGGTCGTGCAGGGCCAGCCGCTCCTCTCCCTCTACAGTCCGGACCTCGTCACCGCGCAGGAGGAATATCTGATCGCGCTCCGGTCCCGGCCCACGGGGTCGGTCTACGGGGGGCTCGCCGAGGTGACCGCTTCGCAGCAGACGCTTGTGGAATCGGCACGCCGGCGCCTCCAGCTCTGGGACATCAGCGACCAGCAGATCGCCGAGCTCGAAAAGACCGGGAAGCCGCAGACCGAGATGACGATCAATGCGCCGCAGAACGGCATCGTTCTGGAGAAGATGGTGCTCGACGGGGCCTATATCACGCCGGGCATGAACCTCTACAAGATCGCCGACCTCTCCTCGGTCTGGATCGTGGCCGACGTCTACGAGTACGAGGTGCCGCTGGTCAAGGTGGGCCAGCCGGCGCGGGTGACCCTGCCCTACGCAGCGGGCGAGACGTTCCACGCCAAGGTGAACTACATCTACCCGGTGCTGGACCCCACGACGCGGACGGTGAAAGTGCGGATCACCGTGCAGAACCCGGGCCTCACGCTCAAGCCCGACATGTTCGCCAACGTGGAGATCATGGTCTCCTCGGGCGAGCGGCTCGTCATTCCCCGCGAAGCGGTGCTTGATTCCGGCACGCGCCAGATCGTCTATGTGGAGAAGAAGCCCGGCACCTACGAGATGCGGAGCGTCAAACTCGGCCTCCGCGGCGAGAACTACGTCGAAGTGCTCAAGGGCATCCGGAAAGGCGAGAAGGTCGTGACCTCGGGCAACTTCCTGATCGACTCCGAAAGCCAGCTGCAGACGGGACAATAGAGTCTAGTGCGGAATTCGGAGTGGCGAGTGCGGAATGGAACCACGAACAAGAACGTAGAGCCATAGCCGGTAAGGTGGTCACTCCGCACTCCGCATTCCGTACTCCGAACTGGGGTTCATCATGCTAGCCAAGATCATCGAGCTGTCCGCTCGGAACAAGTTCTTCGTCTTCCTCATCACGGCCTTTCTCGCGGCCTGGGGCATCTGGGCCGTGTACCATACGCCGCTCGATGCCATCCCGGACCTGTCGGACGCCCAGGTGATCGTGTACACCGAATGGCAGGGCAGGAGCCCGGACCTGGTGGAGGACCAGATCACCTATCCCATCGTGTCGTCGCTGCTCGCCGCCCCCAAGGTGCGGACCGTGCGCGGCAAGTCCTTCCTCGGCCTCTCCTTCGTCTATGTCATCTTCGAGGACGGCACGGACATCTACTGGGCCCGGAGCCGCGTGCTCGAATATCTCCAGGGCGTGCAGGGGAAGCTGCCCGCGGGCGTGACGCCGCTGTTGGGGCCTGACGCTACGGGCGTGGGCTGGGGCTTCGAGTACGCCGTTGTGGACGAAACGGGGAAACACGATCTCTCCCAGCTCAGGTCCCTGCAGGACTGGACCTTGAAGTACGCCTTCGAGTCCGTGCCCGGCGTAGCCGAGGTGGCCTCAGTGGGCGGGTTCGTGAAGCAGTACCAGATCACCGTCGACCCGAACCGCTTGTTCATCTACAAGATCCCGCTCGTGAAGGTGATGGAGGCGGTGCGGCGGAGCAACCGCGACGTGGAAGGCAGGGTGGTGGAGTGGTCCGGCAGGGAGTACATGGTCCGCGGCCGCGGGTACATTAAGGACAAGTCCGACATCGAAAAGATCGCTGTGGGAACGAACGAGAAGGGCACTCCCATCCTGCTCCGCGATATCGCCACGGTACAGCTCGGGCCCGAGATCCGGCGCGGCGTGGCCGACCTCGACGGGAAGGGAGAGGTCGTGGGCGGCATCGTTGTGGTGCGGTTCGGCGAGAACGTGCTCACAGTGATCGACGGGGTGAAGAAGAAGATCGCCGAGATCACGCCGTCGCTCCCCGAGGGCGTCAGGATCGTGACGACCTACGACCGCTCCGAGCTGATCCACCGGTCCGTGGAGACGCTGCGCGACGAGATCGTGAAGCTCGGTATCGCCGTGTCCGTCGTATGCCTGGTCTTCCTCTTCCATCTGCCGAGCGCGCTCGTGGTGATCCTGACCCTGCCCGTCGCCATCCTGATCTCCTTCATCTGCATGCACTATCTCGGCATCAGCTCGAACATCATGAGCCTGGGGGGCATCGCCATCGCCATCGGCGCCATGGTGGATGCTTCCATCATCATGGTGGAGAACGCCCACAAGAAGCTCGAGGAGTGGGAAAAGGCGGGCGAGCCAGGGCCGAGGACGGACGTGATCATCGAGGCTGCCAAGGAGGTCGGGCCGTCGCTCTTCTTCTCGCTCCTCGTGATCACCGCCGGGTTCCTGCCCGTCTTCACGCTCGAGGACCAGGCGGGGCGCCTCTTCAAGCCGCTGGCCTACACCAAGACCTTCGCCATGCTTTTCGCGAGCTTCCTCGCCATCACGCTGACGCCGGTGCTGATGACCCTCTTCCTGCGCGGGAAGGTGAGGCCCGAGGAGGAGAACGTCGTCGTGCGGGCGGTGAATGCGGTCTACCGGCCGCGGGTCGCCTTCTCGCTGCGGTACAGCCGCGGGGTGATCATCGCCGCGTTCGCCATCGTCGTCGTGACCGCCATGCTCTTCATCCTGCCGCTCTTCGGGATCACCGTCGTCCCCGGCATGGAGATCGGGTCGGAGTTCATGCCGCCCCTCTACGAAGGCACGCTTTTTTACATGCCGTCGGCCCTCCCGGCCACGTCCATCACGACGGCGGGGCAGCTGCTTCAGCTGCAGGACCGGATCCTGAAGGAGTTTCCTGAGGTGCTGCAGGTCTTCGGCAAGGCCGGCCGGGCGGAGACCTCCACGGACCCGGCGCCGCTCGAGATGTTCGAGACCGTGGTGACGCTCAAGCCCGAGAAGGACTGGCGGCCCCAGTTCCATAACGCCGACGAGCTGCGCGACGCGATGGACGACGCGCTCTCCATCCCCGGCGTGGCCAACACGTGGACCATGCCGATCATCGGCAGGATCGATATGCTCTCCACCGGCATCCGGACGCCTCTGGGCCTCAAGATCTTCGGTCCCCGGCTCGACGAGATCGAGAGGATCGGCCTCGAGGTGGAGAAGACGCTCAAGGCCGTTCCCGGCACCCGGAGCGCCTACGCCGAGCGCGCGAACACGGGATACTTCATCGATTTCGACATCAACCGCGACGAGATCGCTCGCTACGGCCTCACCATCGAGGACGTGGATGAGGTGATCGAGTCGGCCATCGGCGGGATGAACCTGACGACCACGGTGGAAGGCCGCGAGCGCTATCCCGTGAACATCCGCTACGGGAGGGAGCTCCGCGACGATATCGAGAAGCTCCGGCGCGTGCTCGTCCCGGTCATGGGAGGGGCGCAGGTGCCGCTCGGCCAGCTGGCGGACATCAAGGTGACGCGCGGCGCCGGCATGGTCCAGAGCGAGGGCGGCATGCTGACAGCCGCGGTGACGCTCGGCATCAGCGGCAGCGACTTCGGCGGGTACGTGAAGCGGGCGGCGAAGGCGCTGGCGGAACACGTCAAGCTTCCTGCGGGCTACCGGCTCCAGTGGAGCGGACAGTACGAGTACATGGAAAGCGTGAAGCAGAAGCTCTTCTACGTCATCCCGCTCACGCTGCTCGTCATCATCGTGCTCATTTATCTGAACACCGAGTCCTGGGCCAAGACGACCATCGTGCTCCTGGCCGTTCCCTTCTCGCTGGTGGGCGCGGTCTGGTTCCTCTATTTCCTGGGCTACCACATGAGCACCGCCGTCTGGGTCGGCGTGATCGCACTTGCGGGGCTCGATGCGGAGACGGGCGTGGTGATGCTGCTCTACCTCGACATCGCCCACGATACGTGGGCACGGGAAGGCAGGATGCAAACGACCGACGACCTGAAGGGCGCCATCATGGAAGGCGCGGTGAAGCGCGTCCGGCCGAAGCTCATGACCGTCGGGGTGATCCTGGCCGGGCTCGTGCCGATCATGTTCAGCCACGGCACCGGCGCGGACGTCATGAAGCGCATCGCTGCGCCCATGATCGGCGGCGTCGTCACCTCGGAGATCCTCGAGCTCACGGTCTACCCCGCGATCTATTATCTCTGGAAGAAGAGGGAGCTGAGAAGATTGTGAGACGTGAAGCGTAATGCGTGAGGTGAGGACATCCTTTTGAACCGTCATTGCGAGCCGAAGGCGGACAATCCCTGACCTGAAGAGAGATAACTCCGAGATTGCCGCGTCGCAAGAACCGCTCCACGCACTGACACCAAAAAAGAAGGAGTGACTGCCTATGGCGAAGATCGTGATCGACAAGAGCGCGTTCTGTCTTCCCTGGACCCAGACGCTGCTCGGCACCCACATGAACGGGAAGGTCAACTTCATGGCGCTGGACTGGCTCACGCGGGTAAACTACCAGCCTGCGATGCTCGGCATCTGCGTGAACAAGGGGCACGCCTCGAACGCAGGCATCCGGCAGAACGGCGAGTTCAGCGTGAACATCCCGACGGTGGACATGGTGGCCGTGACGGACTACTGCGGCATCGTCTCGGGGAACAAAGTGGACAAGTCGAAGCTCTTCGAGGTCTTCTACGGCGATCTGAGATCGGCGCCGCTCATCCGGGAGTGCCCACTCAACATCGAGTGCAGGCTGGTGCAGCACGTGGACCTGCCGACGAACACGCTCTTCATCGGCGAGATCGTGAACATCCATTGCGAGGAGAAGTACCTGGCGGACGGCAAGCCGGACGTGAAGAAGGTCCGGCCGTTCCTCCTCACCATGCCGGACAATCGGTTCTGGTCCGTGGGAGACCAGGTCGGCAGTGCATGGAAGGACGGCGTGAAGTACAAGGAGAAGCTAGGAGGGTAGGAGGGGGGGGCATGCGACTGGCGCGCCAGGGCAATTGCCTTTATCAAGAACCTCAAAGGCCATGCTCGGTCGCCTTCGAGCCGTTTGTCACTACTCGGCCTGCCTACGGGGCGGGTACTGCCGACGAGTGATGGTCTATTATCAACCAGCGCCCCCCGCGATTCCTGTAGACAAAACTGAATCGTGCAGGGCGAGACATCGATTTGCCGTCGCGTTCCTCGGAGAAGGTGTAGGTCCCGGTGTTGACCGCAATGTCTCCATATACCCGAATCCGTTGCTCACCCAGAACAACCTTGTAGGACGGTGGGACGGTCTGCAGGATCTTGAAGTAGTCGCTAACGGCGGCGGTGTTGTCTCTGAGCGTGGAAGACCGCGTACCCCACAAAACCGCATCTGCGTCGTAAAGAGCAACCACGCGGTCCGCATTGTGGCTATTCATGCCGTCAATCCATGCTTGCGTGGCCGCGCCTACATCTTCTTTTGGCCCGGCCAACACCACCGATGGGTTTGCCAAAAAGGTAAGAGCAGTGAGCATCAACAAAGTCCTCTTCATGACGACACCTCCTTATGGTCTTCAACCTCACTAGCTATCAGCGATACGAAATACGGTAGCACAGATTGAAAGAGCGGTCAATGAATTTGGGCGGAACCTTAGCATGTGAACCTGATTTCTTGTGACCTTGCCCAATCAAAATCACCGAAGGAACAGCCACGGCAGCCTCTTCGGCTGTCTTCTTTGTTCTTTTTGGACTCCCGAAGAACTTCGTCTTATTTCTTCGGCGGGTTCTTCGCGAGGTCGAACCGCTTCATGTAGTCAGTGACGATGCGCTCGGGCTCGTAGCCGATGGCCTTGCAGTAGAGGACCAGGAACCCTCGCAGGTATGGACGCACCGGAAGTTTCTGGTAATTTTCCTCCTCGATGCCCTCGAGATAACGCGCACTGAGCTTCGTGACCTCCGAGATGGTCCGGATCGAGAGACCGCGTTGCTCCCGCATCATCTTGAGGACCGATCCGCTGAACTCCCTGATGTCCGTCGGCACGGGCTGGAGAGCGAGCACCGCCGGGGTCTCGGACGCCTGCGGGGCCGCTGGCGCGGACGCTTCCGCCGGCGCCTTGACCTCGCTGCGTTCGGCGGCAGGAAGAGGGGCCGGGGCGGAGGTCCGGAGCAGCGTCCGGTCGACGGAGAGTTGGCCGGATGGGTCCTGCAGCTTCAGGTCGTACACCCGCCGGTTCTCCTCATAGACGAGAGTGCGGTAGGCGTCTTCGATGCGCTGGCGGATGCTTTCCGTCTCCTCGGGAGAGAAGAGCGAATAGAGGGCGATCGAGTTGGGGTCGTAGACCCTTCTGGTCCGCTCGTAGGCTTTGTGGATTTCCTGGGTGGTCGCCGTCGGGCTCACTTCCAGCAGTTCATAATAGGTA
>JBAIYC010000437.1:0-2553 GCA_037916085.1 Nitrospirota bacterium
CCGTCCGCTCGAGGGATAGGGAAGCGGATAGTGGCAGCGGAGGCAGAGCTGTCTGCTCCGGTCGATCGGCAGCTTGGGCAGCTTGTCCGAATCGTAGTGGAGCGTCCCGTCCGCCCTGCCGGCCGGACCGTGGCAGTTCTCGCACTGGATGATCCGATGAGGGGATTTCTTGATGCTTGTATAGTTCTTGTCGTGACAATCCTTGCAGTATTCGCTGCCCTGGTACTTCACCTGCACCTTCTTCCAGTCTTCCTCGTTCCCCTTCCGGTGCCAGCCGTACATATACCCTCGCTCATAGATACCGAAGTCTTTGGGAACGTAGAACATGCGGACCGCCAAGATGAGAATCACGATGCCGATGACCACGAAAAGCGGCCGCCAAACATGGTTCTTCATACTTCCTCCTCCCCCGAATTTTTCAGACCGGACCCGGCCGGCCGTCTGATCCAGCGCGAATAAGGAGCCTCGCTCACTGCAGGCCACGCATGGCCATCAGGCCTTCCCACAGTATTGCCGCGAAGCACAACGATAGTCCGATGATGAGGCCAAAGAGATGCACGAGCTGCCACCTGATGACGACGAAAAGGATAATGAACACGGCAACGAGTTTGAGCAGGTGAATGATCTCGGCAGCACTGATGGAAACAGCTGCGTGGGCCCCCTTCTTCAGATAGAGACGCTCCACGGCCCGTGCCAGCCAGCGGAAATTCAGCAGGCCGAGTGCCGCTCCGAAGATGATCCCCAGAGGAAGGGACCACGGCCCTCCCGTGGGCGAGCCGACGAGGGAATAGGCCAACCCGGCCAGGGCGGCGGCGCCCGCCAGAAACGCGGTCTTCACCACCACGCGGCCCGTGATGGCTGCCGCTATCGATGGTCCGCTGCGGGGCTCATCGCTCATCGTTGTCCTTGCCTCCCTGCTTGCGGTCCTCTTCGTTCATGGTCTGCTGCGCGTGTTTGGCCGTCTGGTAGAGGTTTCGGAAGCCGGCCGCAATCCCGAGCAGCAGGAAGACCACGGTCAGCCATGGATTGGTCCCGAAATACCTGTCCAACCAGCGGCCAAGGTAAAAGCCGATCACCGTGGCCGCGACCATCGCGATGCCTACCGTGCTCAGAACGCCGACAACGCGCAGCAGCCTTCGGTCCTTTTCTTCCATCGCGTGCCCTGAAGGCGCGAAGCAGAAGGGTCGGGAAGCCGCGCGTTGGATACGCGCCCCGCATGTCCCCTGCCCGAGCACCTTCTCAAACATCCCAACGTCCGGTTCTAAAGGCCCTTCATGCTCTTCCGCGCCGCTTCCACGGTCCGGGCGATGTCGGCCTTTGAGTGCGCCAGGGACAGGAACGCCGCCTCAAACTGGGACGGCGCCAGGTTCACGCCCTTTGCGAGCATGCTGCGGAAGAAGTTCCCGAACCGGACTGTGTCCGATGTCTTTGCCATTGCGAAATCGATGACCTTCTCGCCGGTGAAAAAGGCAGTGAACATGGAGCCGACGCGGTTGATCGTCGCAGGAACGCCTGCCTCCTCGGCCGCCTCGCGGAGCCCCAACTCGAGGTCCGAGGATAGCCTCTCCAGGGTCTTGTACACACCGGGTTTGGACAACAGCTTCAGCGTCTCGATGCCCGCTGTCATGGCGAGCGGATTTCCCGAGAGCGTGCCTGCCTGGTAGATGGGGCCGATGGGCGCGATCTTCTCCATGATCTCCCGCTTGCCGCCGTAGGCGCCCACGGGAAGCCCGCCGCCGATCACCTTGCCAAGCGTGGTCAGGTCGGGCCTGATCTTGTAGAGTTGCTGGGCGCCGCCGTAAGCCACGCGGAAGCCGGTCATCACCTCGTCGAAGATCAGCACGATGCCGTACTGGTCGCAGACCTTCCGGAGCCCTTCGTGGAATCCCGGCACGGGCGGAACGCACCCCATGTTCCCGACCACAGGTTCCACGATGATGCAGGCTATCCGCTCTCCTTCCCTGCCGCAGACTTCTCGAACCGCTGCAAGGTCGTTGAACGCCACGGTCAGCGTGTGCTTTGCCAGGTCCGCGGGCACCCCGGGGCTGTCCGGCAGGCCGAAGGTTGCGACGCCGCTCCCCGCTTTGACGAGCAGGCTGTCGCCATGGCCGTGATAGCATCCCTCGAATTTGAGGATCTTGTCTCTTCCCGTGAAGCCTCTTGCCGCGCGGATGGCGCTCATCGTCGCCTCGGTGCCCGAACTGACCATGCGCACCAGCTCGATGGACGGCACAGCCTTCTTGACCATCTTTGCCAGGATGATCTCCAGCTCCGTGGGAGCGCCGAAGCTCGTGCCGCCGGCAATGGCCTTCCGGAGCGCAGCAGTCACCTTCGGGTGCGCATGCCCGAGGATCATCGGACCCCAGGACAGGACATAGTCGATATAGGCCCTGCCGTCGGCGTCGTAGATCTTGGAACCCTTCGCCCTCTTGACGAACAGCGGGTCACCGCCCACGGACCGGAAGGCCCGCACGGGACTGTTGACCCCGCCGGGGATGTGCTTCTGCGCCTCCGCGAACAGCTTCTTTGATCGTGCTCCTGCCATGCATGCCC
>JBAIYC010000438.1:0-2304 GCA_037916085.1 Nitrospirota bacterium
GGCAAGTCGGTCAAAATCCTCGAAAAAAACATTGCGGTACGGATAGCAATGGAGAGGGGGAGCAGATGAAGCAACTTTTCGGTACTGACGGTGTTCGGGGGGTGGCGAACCAGGATCCCATGACGTCGGAACTGGCGCTCCGAATCGGCAGAGCTGCAGCGCATGTCTTCCGGGATTCCGCGCGCAGGCACCGCATTGTGATCGGCAAGGACACGAGGCTCTCCGGCTACATGATCGAGAGCGCCCTCACCTCGGGGCTCTGCTCGATGGGCATGGACGTCCTGCTCGTGGGTCCTGTTCCCACGCCCGGCATCGCATTCCTTACGAGAAGCCTCAGGGCCGACGCCGGCGTCGTCATCTCCGCGTCGCACAACCCTTACGAGGACAACGGCATCAAATTTTTCGGCAAGGACGGCTTCAAGCTCCCCGATGAAGTCGAAAGAAAAATGGAGGAGCTGCTTTTTTCCGGCACCATCGACGCGATACGTCCGACGGCTTCAGAGATCGGAAAAGCCTTCCGCATCGATGACGCAATCGGCAGGTACAACGAATTCGTGAAATCCTCGATCCCGCGCGGCATGGACCTGTCCGGCCTGCGCATCGTCGTGGACTCGGCGAACGGCGCGGCGTATAAAATCGGCCCGCGCATCTTGACGGAGCTCGGTGCGGACATCATCTCTCTCTATGACCAGCCGACCGGCATGAACATTAACCAGGGGTGCGGTTCACTCTATCCCGAAGTGGCGTCCCGTGCGGTCGTTGCCAACCAGGCCCAGGTCGGCATCGCCTTCGACGGCGACGCGGACCGGGTCATCCTGTGCGATGAAAAAGGAAACATCGTGGACGGTGATTCGGTCATGGCCATCTGTGCGCTTCAAATGATGAAGGATGGTCTGCTCAGACAGAACACGCTCGTTGCAACCGTCATGAGCAACCTCGGCCTGGAGGTGGCGATGCGGAAGGCGGGAGGCAAGCTGGTCCGCGCCGCGGTCGGTGACCGCTACGTGATGGAAAAAATGATCGAAGGTGGATACAATCTTGGCGGCGAGCAGTCGGGCCACATAATCTTCCTCGATCACAACACGACCGGCGACGGCCTCATCTCGGCACTCAAGGTTCTCACAATCATGAAGCAGACGGGCAAGCGCCTGTCCGAGCTCGCCGCATGCATGAAAACGTACCCCCAGGTCCTGATAAACGTCAAGGTAAAGGAACGCCGCGACCTCTCGTCGATCCCGGAGATATCAGGACGCATGTCCGAAATTGAGAAGAAGCTTGACGGCACCGGCCGCCTCCTCGTCCGGTATTCAGGCACCGAGCCCAAAGTTCGCGTCATGATCGAGGGCGAGGACCAGAAGGAGATCAAAGCTCTGGCTGAAGATCTGGCCGGCATAATCAGGGGAAAGTTGGGATAAGGTCCGGAACGACAGCGCCTGAACGTTGTGCGTTTTATGCCGCCGGCTCCCTGCGGAAGCCTCACTCCTATGCAGAAACCGGTCGTTTCCCTCACTCTGGCTTACGTGGCTGGACTCCTGCTCGGCCTCGCTGCTCTGCATTTCCCCTCTGCGGCAGGCTTCTTCATCATCGCGGGCCTCCTGACGGCAGGCCTGCTTATTCGGCTGAGGAGAATGACGCCTGCCCAGGCCCTGCTCCTGATCCTCCCCTTCCTCATCGGGATCTTCGCATACCTCTATTCAACGGCCTGGTTCCCCCCCGAGCATTACACCCGCACATTCACTCCGGACCGGTTCGAGCATTCCGTTGCCGGCACCATTTCTTCCCCGCCTGACCGGGACCGCGAGAGGACCGCTTTTATCCTGGACCTGAGCGCGATCGACAACATACCGGCGAGCGGTAAAATCCGCGTAAGCGTGCGCGGCGCGGCGACAATCATAGGATATGGAGACAAGGTCGATGCTTTCGGCAGGGAGTTCAAGCCGGCGGGATTCTATAATCCCGGAGGATTTGATTACGCGTCGTATCTTGCCCGGGACTCCATCTATTCCACCTTAAGTGTCAAACGGGAAGACCGAATTAAGATCCTCAACAGGGGATCGGGAATTATCCGAACAATTCTGGACTGGAGGGAGCGCATCCGGCAGACTTTTCTTGCATCGACGTCGGGGCCGGGCTCCGCAATCCTCCAGGCCATGGTCATCGGCGAAGAGGGAGATCTTACGGAGGATGTCCGCGACCGGTTCATGACCGCCGGCGTGACGCATATCATCTCGATCTCGGGATCTCACCTGGCAATGATGGCCCTTGTCTGTTTCGGCCTGATCAGGGGATTGACGCTGCTCCTGC
>JBAIYC010000439.1:0-9907 GCA_037916085.1 Nitrospirota bacterium
AGGGTCAGGCGGTCATGAACAAGCTGGAGGCCCTGCCCTTCCCGACCGTGGCCGCCATCCACGGCGCCTGTCTGGGCGGGGGCCTCGAACTCGCGCTGTCCTGTTCCCATCGCGTCATAAGCAGCGACCCCCGGACCGTGCTCGGCCTGCCGGAGGTCCGGATCGGCATCCTTCCCGGCTTCGGAGGCACCCAGCGGCTCCCGCGCCTCGTCGGCCTCGCAAACGGCCTGGAACTTATCCTGACCGGAAAGTCCGTCCATCCGAAGAAGGCGAAGAGGATCGGCCTTGCCGATGAAGTGACCTACAAAGAAACGCTCCTCACGGTCGCCGTTGAGACGGCAAGGAAGGCTGCCGGCAGACAGAGGCCTTCCGGCGTCCGAGCGCGGCGGCCGCTCCCCATCGCCCTTCTTGAAAGCAATCCGCTCGGCCGATCTCTTATCTATGCGCAGTCCCGCAAGAGGGTCCTCGCCGAGACGAGGGGGAACTATCCCGCTCCCCTCGCGGCGCTCGACGCGGTGAGGACCGGCCTCTCCCGCGGCGCCGCGGCCGGATACGAGCGCGAATCCTCGCTGATCGGGCCGCTCATCACGAGCGAGGTCTCGAAGAACCTCATCCATGTCTTCTACCTGAACGAGATGCTCAAGCGTGACCAGCCCACCTCCGGTCCCGCCGTGCAGCGCGCCGGCGTCATCGGTGCCGGCGTCATGGGCGGCGGCATCGCCCAGCTCTTCGCCGAGAAGGGCATCGCCGTACGGATGAAGGACATCGCGCCGGAAGCGGTCGGCGCGGGGCTGCGCGCCGCCTTCGGGCTCTTTCAGAAACGGGTGAAGAAAGGCATCCTCGATACGCTGCAGGCGCGCGACGGGATGGACCGCATCTCCGCCGCCACGGACATGAGCGGTTTCGGCGGCCTCGACATCGCCGTCGAGGCGGTGGTGGAGAATATGGACGTGAAGAAGCAGGTGCTTCGCGACTTCGAGACCGCAGCGAAGGAAGGAGCGATCTTCGCGTCCAACACCTCGTCCTTGTCGGTCACGGAGATGGCGTCGGCCTCGAAGCGGCCCGACCGGGTGGTCGGCATGCACTTCTTCAATCCCGTGGAAAAGATGCCCCTTGTGGAAGTCGTGCGGGGCAGAGAAACATCCCCGGAGACCGTCGCGGCTGTGGCCGCGCTGGCCCGTCGCCTCGGCAAGCTCCCCGTGGTCGTCAACGACGGGCCGGGCTTCCTCGTGAACCGGATCCTCATGCCCTATCTCGGGGAAGCGCTCCGCATGCTCGAGGAGGGCGGCGCCATCGACGGCATCGACGACGCCCTGATGCGGTTCGGCATGCCGATGGGCGCCTTCATCCTGCTGGACGAGATAGGCATCGACGTGGCGTACAAGGTCGCGGAGGTCCTGCGGCAGGGCCTGGGCGAGCGCGTCGCCTTTTCGCCCCTGCTCGAAACGCTGTACCAGAAGGGATTCTACGGAAAGAAGAACGGGCGGGGCTTCTACCTCTACCTGCACGGCCGGCGCGGCGGCCCGAACCCTCTGATCTATCAAATGGTCACGAAGCAGGCCCGACAAGGAAAGCTCACACCGGAGGAGATCGTCGAGCGTGCCGTTCTGCTCATGATCAAGGAAGCGTCGCTCTGCATGGAAGACCGGATCATTGGACGTCCGGAGCTGCTGGATGCCGCGCTCGTCTTCGGCATCGGGTTTCCCCCGTTCCGCGGAGGCCTTCTGCGGTACGCTGACGCCCTGGGGGCGAAGACCGTCGTGGAGCGGCTGGAAGCCCTTACCGCGAGGTTTGGCGACCGGTTCGCGCCGCCGTCGCCGCTTCGCGAGATGTCGCGTGACGACCTGATCGGCCAGGTGGTCCGCTGATGCACAGGGCCGCACACCTGCGCTCCCGTACCTTGCATCCTGCAGTCCTCCCCTCTATAATGGAGCACGTCAACACTACCTACTAAGGCGCGCTCCCGGCGTTTCTTCCGGCGCTGCCGACCCTGAGTGAAAGGCGCTCTGCCGCACTATGGATGTCCTTCTGTCTAAATTCACCGGCTCTCTGCTCGGTGTGGCCATCGGCGACTCCCTGGGATCACGCCTGGAAGGCGCCACGATCCCGGACGAGGTCGCCGACCTTGGTCCGCGGTACACCGATGACACCGCAATGACCCTGGGCGTTGCCGAATCGCTCATCGTTGACAAGGACTTCCATTACTGGCATATGGCGGGCAGGCTCATCAAGAACTACGAGCAGGAGCCCTGGCGACGATACGGGAACACGGTGACCCGCGTATTTCGCATGATGCGGCACGGAAAGCTCGGATTCGGCATGCTCGACCGCGACATCTATCCCGACGGTTCCTACGGAAACGGGGCAGCGCAGCGCATCGCGCCCGTGGGGCTCCTGTATCATGACAATCCTCGTACGCTCCGCGACGTCGCCTACCACTGTGCTTCCATCACCCACAGCCACTATCTCGGGCTCGAGGGGGCCGTGCTCCAAGCCTGCGCCGTGGCCTTGGCCATCCTGACCAAGCCGGGAGAACTGAGCGGCACCGAGTTCCTCGGCGCCCTCCGCATGATCACCAACGCCGCACCGTACCAGGACAAGCTCCGGACAGTCATCGGATTTCTCCCAAAGCAGCCGCGGCGCGAGGAGGTCATCGCGGCACTGGGAAACGGGGAATCGTCCCTGGCGTCCGTGCCCACGGCGATCTACTGCTTCCTCGCTGCACGGGATTTCAAGGGCGCGGTGCTCTATGCCGTGAGCCTGGGCGGAGATGCGGACACCATCGGGTCCATGACCGGAGCGATCGCGGGCGCCTACTACGGCGTTGAAGGGATCCCCTCCCAGTGGCGGGAGACTGTGGAGAACCGGGACAAGATCGAACGGCTGGCACGGGATCTGTGGCTGGTCAAGACGGGCCGGAAGCAGGCGGCAAGCAGTTCCGAAGAACCGTGAGTCGTAGAGGCGGGAGCAGTGCTCCAGGATGCACGGGTTTGAGGCAAAGGCTCGTCGTTCTCAACTTCCAGAAGCCCCTGCACACCGAGAGCAGAGCCGTGCACTCGCATGCCTTACGCCACCTGCCCTCGGTTGGACAACGTGACGAGAAGAACAGAAGGAAGGCGACGAACACCTTCACACCTTCTCGATGGATATCGCGTAGTAGGGACAGATGGTCATGACGCCCGCATCGCGGACGGGGTCGTACCCTTCAGCATCGATCACCCAGGCCCGCTCGCCGCGCATCTCGAAGAGGTGCGGGAACGCCTCGGCGCACCCCGCGCATCCCTGGCAGAGACTGTAGTCGATGTTCGGTACGCCGGCAGCGGCCGCATGCGAGGCAGCCGCAGTCTTCGCGGCGCCTCTTCCCTGTGCCGCCTTTGTTCCCGATCTCTTCGCGGCCTTCTTTGCTGTCCTTTTCGTTGCCGCCTTCTTCATCATCGATCCTTCCTTGCTATCTGGCCATGACGTCCCCGCCCGTCACCTTTCAATCCGCTCCCGGGAAGAAAGGGTGAGGGAGAAGCCGCCCCGGTCAGGCGACCCCCGCCTTACCAAGGCAGCACTTCTTCCGCTTCCTGTCCGGTGCAAAGGGACACAGCTCGAATGCCGGTGCATGCTCGGGCGTATCGGCCTGCGCCAGCCGCTCCTGCTCCCAGCGCTTCCGGCGATTCTCGATGGCGGACGGCTCATAGAACTCGAGCCAGTCGCGCGTGTACCGTTCGAGGGACATGCGCTTCAGCTCGAATTCCCGCCTCACGTCCGTATCGGTAAATCCGGTCTTTCGTGCCGGATCGTCCCCGGACAGCCCGCGCTCCTCGCTCCCGAAAGCGAGCAGGTCGTCGCGGCACTCCGTCCTCTGGAAATCAAGCAACACGTGTCCGGCCAGCTGCCGGAGCATCAGCTCCTCCTTCACGTCACGAAGGATGTCGCGTGCCAGCCGAAAGGTGCTCTCTGCCGTGTCGGGTTCCGTGAGCGTGACCGCTGCCAGCCCTTCGAGCGCAAGCCCCCGTGCATACCATCCCGATGTCTCGTCGCAGGCGATTCTCCGCAATCCCTCGGCCGCCGGCAGCCCCACCTTCCCGAAGATCGACGGCAGGTCCTCGGTGACCCAGTCGTTCTCGCATGCCTCCGCGTACCGGAGCGACCGCAGGAGCGGCAAGGCTGCGGCCGCTGAACCGGCGGCACCCAGGATGTAGACCGCATGGACCACCGCCCACCACGCCGGCAGGGACTCGTTCCAGCTATAGGGATCGGAAACGAGCTTGCCAAGCCGGGCGACCATGCCGCCGCGTCGGACGAACTCATCGACCACGCCCCGCTCCAGGCCGTCCCCCTCAGTGAACAGAAGGTCCATCAGTTTTTCATCGTTCAGGAAACGAAGGTCCGTCATACCGTGTCTCTTTCCCGTGCCTGCAGGTCGTCCATCATACTCCCGCTGAAGGCCCGCGGCAATACCTAGTTCGAGCGTACCGTCCTTGACAGCGTTCCGGGGTGGTGCTATAGGTTAAAAGAGGATTGTTTCTGTCCAGATAAGGCCATCCTGCGCGTGCGGTTGGCGGGTGCGTGGTCGGATCCTGCCGACACGAGGGCCGGACTGCCAAGGAAAGATCGTCCGTGGAGGCCGGTTTTTTTTCGCAGGCGGAGGCAGAGGGAGGTTGGTATGATCCGGAGGAGAAAGAGCAACACGATTCTTGTGACCGGAGCGACAGGTCATCAGGGCGGGGCGGTGGTACGGAGCATGATCGGCGGCGGATGGCATGTGAAGGCGCTGGTGCGGGATTCCCGGAAGCGCGAGGCGCAGGAGCTTGCCGCGCTCGGGGTCGAACTCGTCCACGGCGACCTCGAGGACCGGGCATCGCTCCGCAGGGCGGCCCAGGACGCCTACGGAATCTTCAGCGTTCAGTCATGGAGGGAAACGGGCGTCGACGGCGAGATCAGGATGGGGAGGAACCTTGCTGACGCCGCGAAGACCGCCGGGGTGAAGCACTTCATCTACAGCTCCGTCGGTGGAGCCGACCGCAACACCGGCATTCCCCACTTCGAGAGCAAGTATGCCATCGAGGAGCATATCCGCTCCCTTGAGCTGCCGTCGACCATCTTCCGTCCCGTCTACTTCATGTACAACTTCAACGCCCCCGAGATGGAGGCCTCCATCCTGAACGGCACGCTGGCGACGGCGCTCCGGCCGGACCGGGTCCTGCAGATGCTGGCGACCGAGGACCTCGGGGCGTTCGTCAGGCTTGCCTTCGATCATCCCGAGACATACCTCGACAATGTCTTCGAGCTCGCGAGCGACGAGCTTACGATGACGCAGGCGGCGGAGATCTTCAGCCGGGTTATCGGCAGGACCGTGCGCTACGTCCAGCAGTCCATCAAGGAGGTGCAACGCTTCAACAAGGACGCCGGCAGGATGTACGCATGGTTCAACGACAACGGCTACCATGCCGACATCCCTGCCCTTCGCGCCCTGAATCCGCGGCTGCTTTCACTCGAGACCTGGCTGAGGAGAACGCATTGGGCGAGGGCGAAGGCAGCCTGAGGACC
This sequence comes from Nitrospirota bacterium, assembly GCA_037916085.1. Taxonomy (GTDB): domain Bacteria; phylum Nitrospirota; class UBA9217; order UBA9217; family UBA9217; genus JAKAHZ01. The sequence continues at coordinate 5,539 of JBAIYC010000439.1, forward strand.
ACGGCCCGATCGATGATAGAAGAAGATATACTTATAGTAGAGAAAGGACCCGCCCGAGGAACGGATACCCCGCAGGGGACGTCGGCCCCATACCGACGCTCCCGGGTGTCCGCAAAGAGGCAAACGGACCGCGGCTCCATACCGCAGCCCCCTCTCCTCCTGCGGGGACCAGGGGACCGCGTCGTACTCTGTCGAGTTCGATAGGCCTCCGTGGGGATGGGGAATATGGCCAGCAGGGATCGGAAGAAGACGAAAGACCTGAGCGTTGCGGGAAGGACCGTCTACATCCGGCATGCGACGGCGTGGGACATTGATGCCATCCGGAACGAACGGCTCGGGGGAGCAGCGATTCCCAAGCTCGACCCCGCACGTACCGTGGTCGCAGCCGAAGAGGACAGCATCATCGGGTTCGGCGTTGCGGGATCCCCGTCGGATGACGGAGCCATCTGCGTCACGGTCTTCGAGAGGCATGGCTGTCGCGGCATCGGTTCGTCCATCGTGCGTCATGTGCTGGAGACGATGACAGGGGGAGCGCGGAGCGTCTTCGAGAAGGGGGCACCGCGTATGATCGTGTCGCAAATGCGGACCCGGCATATCTCGACTCGGGGCTGGACGTCCTCCGCCTGCATCGCCCCTCCAGGTCGCCCAGACGCCGGGCAGGGAAAGAAGAACCCTTGGAAACCTCGCCAGGAAGGAAGCAAGAGCGGGCTGTGATCATTTACGACGGCGCCTGTCCCGTCTGCTCCCAGGCGATCGCGTGGGTCCGGGAGAACGAAGCCGAGGGCGCCTTCGAGATGGTGCCGTGCCAGGAGAAAGACCACTCCGGCAGGTTCGCTGCCATAACGACTGCGGCCTGCATGCAGGCGATGCAGATCGTCCTCCCCGGGGGAACGGTCCTTTCCGGGGAAAAGGCCCTTCCCGAAGTGCTTGACCGGATGAGGTCCGCGTGGTACCGACGTCTCGCGCAGCTCTTCAAGATGCCCGGCTCAGGAATGGTAAGTAGGCTTCTCTACCGGTGGTTCGCCAGGAACCGGTACGGCATAGCGCACCTGATGCAGATAGGTCGCAGCAAAGCAGAGCGCATGACCGGGGAGAGAACATGGCAAAGGAAGATGTCATAGAAGTGATCGGCACGGTGATCGAAGTGCTTCCGAGCACCCAGTTCCGCGTTCAGATCGAGGGAGGCCACATCGTCATTGCCCACTTGTCCGGCAAGATGCGGAAACACTTCATACGCATCGTCACCGGCGACACCGTCACGGTGGAGCTGTCGCCCTACGACCTTACGCGCGGCAGGATCATCTACCGGATGAAGAGCGCCGCGGCGTGACCCTCCTGCGCGCAGGCGACGGAAAGAATCATCCCACATACGGCTTTTTCCATCCGATATGGTATAATCCCCACCACGTACCGCCTTCCCCTCATGATACTGCTTCGACCCCAGAGCCTCTGGCAGGACCTCCTGCGGACCACAGAGCATGCGCTTGCAAGCGGCGCGCTCTTGCCCGTACCCACGAACGAGGACATCATCGAAGACAGCGGCGTGCGCTTCTTCGTCCGCGTTCTCGCAGGCCTGCGCAGGAAGGCTGAGGCGCGCAAAGAGCAGGACGCAGCCGAACGGGAGGGCAGGAAGGTGGACCCCTTCCTTCCGCCCGAGAAGGACCTCATCGTCGCCGAGGTCTCGGACAGCCACATCGCCGTGCTGAACAAGTTCAACGTCGTGGAGCGTCACCTCCTGATCGTCACGCGACACTTCGAGGACCAGGAAATGCTGCTCACCGTCCCCGACCTCGAAGCGCTCTGGGCCTGCCTGGCCCAGTTCGAAAGTCTCGGCTTCTACAACGGCGGCGCTGCAGGCGGAGCGAGCCAGAGGCACAAGCACCTGCAGCTGGTGCCGCTCCCCCTTGCCAAGAACGGCACTGCCGTTCCCGTCGAACCGCTCTTCGACAGGGCAAGCTTTGGCGGCACCGGCATGGGAACGGTACCGGCATTCGATTTCCGCCATGCCTTTGTCCGGCTGCCCGAAGGGCTCTGGAAGGATCCCGTTGGCTCCGCGAAACGAACCTTTGATATATATGGAAAGATGCTGCAGCATGTCGGCATGACCCCGCCTGCAGCCTCCGGCCTCACCCCGCAGTCCCTTCCTTACTGCCTGGTCATGACACGCCGGTGGATGCTCCTCGTCCCGCGGTCAAAGGAGCACTTCGAGGACATCTCGCTGAACTCCCTTGCCTATGCAGGCTCACTCTTCGTCTGGAACGAACAGCAACTGGCCCGGCTCCGGGAATTCGGGCCGCTCAAGGCTCTCCGAGAAGTAAGCCTACCGAAATAGAATTCTCACAGGGCCAGCAGTTTTTGCCGAAAATAATCCGTATTTTCTTTGGGGTCTTCTCCAAACTGAATGGCTGAGATAGCAGCACAGTTATACTTTTGCCACCTTTCTTACTTGCCCGAAGAAAGGTGGCCCAATCCCTGTGACGTATGATCCCGGCTTTGCCGGGCGCGGGTCAGTCGCGGGAGGTCGCATATCCATATCCCGACGAGTCGGGATGCTGTCGGACCTCCTCAGAAGGGCACCCGGCGAAAATCCTTCACGGCAGGCTCGGTCGTCCTCGGTACATTTCGGAAACTCGCCCTCGGGCTCAGACAGTCCGAGATGTTTAACCCTCGTCCTTGGTAGCCTGACTGGATTTTCGCATGGGGTTCACCCCCAAACCCGCACGTCCCTGGAGCGGCCCTACACTCACATCCGGGTGCGTGTGAAATTTCTGGGGCACCCGTCAAGGCCTAAGGCTGCGTCCCGCAGGGCGCACGCGAACTATCTGAGGCCGAAGGCCGAGTTTTCGCGGGCGAGCGGACGGGGCCTTAGACGGGTCAGAAATTTCATTGTCGCCCCTGTACCACTGGGCTCCGATCCTTAAGGAAGAGGTCATTCTAATCGCTCACCGAGCCCGTGATGCCGGGCCGGATTCGCTCATGGATTCAGGCCGCGAAAGGGATGTGCAAAAAGAATAGCACACACTTTATCCTTGAAAAAAGCTGTCTATTCAACCACTCGATAAGGAGAAATGCCTTTCTTTGCGAGGAGCGTTTTCTGCAACAAATCACGCTCGTAGTATTTGAGATCAGAACTGCGAGATTGCTTCGCTTCGCTCGCATGACAGAAGGACGGTCCTTCTTGGCAGCTGCAGATACTTGACTAGTCGGTCAAATTCCGATACAGTCGGGAAGACTATCGCTGGCCATCTGCAAGAATCTCATGAGGCATACGATGGAACGCTTGCCGAACATAGACAGCTTTCTGCCCCTTGCCCTCCTGTTGCTTCTCTCGGGCTGCGCCACGGCAGCAGCCCCTGCCAAGCGCCCGCCCGCGGCACAGGCAGCAGAGAGCACCCGGCCAGCCCAGGCAGCAGCCCCGTCTGTCCAGACCGTAGAGCCGGCAGCGCCGGCGCCGGTGAAGGTCGATCCCTGCCAGCAGGAGCGGTCGCTCGATACTGCCGATGCCTGCGCCGATTATCTCCGCGCCTGTCCGTCATCGTCCAATCGGAGTGACATCCTGGCGCTCATGTCCAGGCTCATCGAAAAACAGAAGGGCGGCTACAAGGACTACAAGAAGTTCGTGCTCGAATTCGATGACGGGCTTCCCTTTGTGCCCTTCCGTCAGCGCCTTTCGCTGACCGGGCCCGAGGGCCTCCGTGTCCACGATATCATCGAGGCCCTCAAGAGCGGAGAGGAGCACGGCGTCGTCCTTGAGAACGTCCGCAGGAAGAACGCGGTCTATCGGGATTTCACCCCTGAGGAGATCGACGCGCTGAAGCAGATGGGGCTGACGGGTGACATCATCCAGTCGATGATCGATTCGACGTTCGACGCGGAGCTCGCAGGCAGCGCGCGTCAGAGACAGGCGAGCGGCGCTTACGCTCCGATCAGCCAGATGGGGGGGATCTATACGTCCGGCGCACAGCAAGAGACGGCTCCCGGACAGTACGTTCCATCGGTCAACAACGTGGTCGCCAACTGCACGGCCCAGGCCGCTGCCCTCGAAGCCTGCAGGCGCATGTCCGGCCTGGCCCGATCGATCTGCAATTCCACTGCGAAGCTGCAGTTCCCCTGCCAGTAGCGCGAAAGAGCCGACGGGAACGATCAGTCGTCTTGTCAAATCGGCGTAGGGGGCGGCCATGAGGCCGCGCCCCTGCCACACGACCCGGCATGCGGGTCCGCACCGGGCGGTTCGAGAAGTTGAGGTTACGAGAGACGGGGCACACCAAGCCGGTCAAAGTACGCAATAGTCAGAACTGGTTGATCTCACCGTCGCTGTTCCGCCACCAGCGCCGGGAGTTTGCCGCCACGCGCTGTGCCACCCGCCCAC
>JBAIYC010000440.1:0-2061 GCA_037916085.1 Nitrospirota bacterium
TCGCCGGGAGAAAGATAGAGGATGATGAAGACCACGAAGCTCACGCCGAGAAGCAGAAGCCCGGTGATGAAAAGCTCCCGGGACAGGACCAGCGCTATAGGACGAAAGGAGGTGAGCTTCATGAGAAATGCGCAGCCGGGGATCTCAACTCATACCACGGAGACACGGAGGCACGGAGAAAAATATTCAAGAACATGATGGGGACGCGGATGAACGCGGATTTGCGCGGATAAGTCAAAACCCAACGCATCTGACTCCGTCTTTAGAACCAAATCATTCTTTCAAGACGTTGTCTGATCCGCGTTCATCCGATTCTATCCGCGTCCAATTGCTCTCCGCATTTTCCCCTCTCTCCCTGTCCCCGCGTCAGACGTTACTTCCCTCCCTCGATGAACCACTCGTCGGCGAAGGAGAAGAACTTGTACGGATGGATCGCGACGCGCCGGACCTTGTCGCGGTATGCGGCGTAGTTCGTGAGCGTCCAGAGGAAGGTATAGGGGTTTTCCTCGGCCAGGATCGCGTGAAGCTTCCGGTTGATGGTCCGCTTCTTCTCGTAGTCCAGCGTGAGTTTGCTCTCGTTGATCAGACCGTCCACCTCGGGGTTGGAGTAGCCGATGAAGTTGTTCTTCCACGGCCCGATCTCGCCGGTATGGAAGAGCGACGAGATGTCCGCCGAGTCGTCGAAGACCCAGGACGCGAAGACGATGTCGAACTCGTTGTCCTTGAACACATCTTCCTTCCAGGCCTGCGATTCCTGGAACTGTACCTGGATGTCGATGCCCACGTTCTTCAGGTAGTTCTTGAAGGCCAGCACCACGCGCTTCACCGCTTCGCTTTCCTTTTCGATGGGGACCTTCAGCGAGAAGGAAAGCTTCTTCCCGTCCTTTTGCATGATGCCGTCGGCCCCCTTTGTGAAGCCTGCCTCCTGGAGGAGAAACGATGCCTTCTGGGGGTCGAACGGCAGCGGCTGGACGTCCAGGTTGTAGGCCCAGCTCCCCGGCGCGAAGGGGCCTGAGATGATCGTGCCACGGCCGTTGAAGAAGGAGTCGAGCATCTCCTGCCGGTTCACCGCATAGGTGAAGGCCTTTCGAACGCGCTTGTCCGCCAGAAGCGGATTCCGCATGTTGTACCCGAAGAAGGAGTAGGACAGCGCGTTGTAGGACTTGAGCACGAAGCGCTTGTCGCCCTCGATCTCGGGGATGTCGCGCGGGTTCACCAGGACGATCATATCGATGGCATTGAACATGAGCGCCTGGGTCATGATGTTCTGGTCCGCGAAGGGCTTGGCCGAGAACTGGTTGATGTGGGGCCTGCCTTTGAAGTAGTTCTCGTTGGCGACCAGCACGATCTCGCGTTCGGGGGTCACGGTTTTTAGCTGGTAGGGACCGGTGCCGATGGGATGCTGCACGAAGGGGTCGTCACGGGTCAGGAACTCCTTATTCGCCGGCCCGTGCTGCGGGATGATCTTGAAGCTGAACTTGGCGAGTGCGTTCAGGATGGGCCGCTTGAGGGTGAAGCGGACCGTGAAATCGTCCACCTTTTCCGCACCTTGGATGAACTCGTAGCGAACCTTGAGAGGGGTGATGGTCTTGGGGCTCGTCATGATCTTCCAGGTGAAAAGCACGTCGTCGGCAGTGAAGGGCTTGGGCTGCTCGCCTTCTTTCGCGTGCCAGGTCACGTCCTTCCTGAGAAAGAACGTGTAAGTCCTGCCGTCCTTCGAGACCTCCCACCGCTCGGCAAGCTCGGGCACGATCTCCTGCTTCTCGTTGATGCCAACGAGCCCGTTAAAGAGAAGCTCGGTGAGCCGGAGCGAGATCATCTCGTTGCTCGTGATGGGGTCGAGGGTGGCGGGCCTCCCGTACTCGCCGTAGCTCAGCGTGCCGCCGTCGGGCTTGCCGTCCTTCTTGGACGCGGCCTGAGCGGATGCCGTCACGACAACGAAGGCCATCAGGATCATGAACAGTATGCGTTTCATAGTCCCCTCCTCAGAAAGACATTTCGGAACCACGGATGAACACGGATAAACTGATGATATCAACCACCGAACAAGCGCTTTTCCAC
>JBAIYC010000441.1:0-4248 GCA_037916085.1 Nitrospirota bacterium
AAGCGGTTCCTGCTCGACCGGGTCGCGAACTACGACCGCGCCATGTGGGAGAGCAAGCTGTACAACTCGCCCTCATTCTTCAGCGCATCCGTCTTGAAAGGCGATCGCGGCTATCCCGAGGTCGCGCATGCAAAACACCTGCGTGACCTGCACAACGCCTGGTTCGGCAAGGACCCCTTTGCGCTTCCCGGCGAGCGGACAGACAAGCTTATCGTTCTCAAAGACGCGGAGAAGTGGAGCGTGAACGTGGGATTCCCGGGCCCGGCGAGTCCTGCAGAAGGCGAGATTTTCGGCACGTTCGTGCTGCCGGGCATGTTCGCGCGCGTTGCCCAGGGCAAGCAGACCGCTGAAGAATCGGTCAAACAGTCAGCCGAGCAGTGCAAGGTCATCTTCGACAAATGGCGGGCCCAGGGGCTGATCGGGAAGTAACGGGAACGATCTAGCTCCGAGCATCTGTCATTTATTCAAACCCATCCCCCTCTCAATCTCCCCCTTGAAGGGGGAGAAGAGTCCCGGTTCCTCCCTACCCGGGAGGCTTCTGGGGATGGGTTTATTATTTTTTCTTGCGGCTGGAGGCCGCCTTATGGCTAATGTACAGCTTTTGGGTATCAAGAAGCACTTCGCCGGCGTGAAAGCCGTCGACGGCATCGACCTGGACATCGCCGACGGGGAATTTCTCGTGCTCCTCGGCCCTTCGGGGAGCGGCAAAACCACGCTCATGCGGCTCGTTGCGGGGCTCGAGAAGCCGACAGACGGACGCATCGTCATCGATGGTCAGTCCGTCAATGACCTCCCCCCGCGGGACCGCGGCATTGCCATGGTCTTCCAGAGCTACGCCCTCTATCCGCACAAAACGGTCTTCGGCAACATCTCCTTTCCCCTGACCGTGGAAGGGATGCACAAGGCTGAGATCCGGAAGAAAGTGGAATGGGCGGCAGGGCTCCTCGGCATCGGCCGCCTGCTCGACCGGATGCCGTCGCAGTGCTCGGGCGGCGAGCGGCAGCGGGTTGCCATCGCGCGGGCCCTTGTCCGCAGACCGAAGGTGCTCCTGATGGACGAGCCGTTATCAAACCTTGACGCCAAGGTCCGCCATACCGCGCGCGAGGAGCTGAAGCTCTTTCAGCGTGAGATCAACGTTACGACCATTTATGTCACTCATGACCAGGCGGAGGCCATGGGGCTTGGCGACAGGATCGCGGTGATGCACGACGGCACGATCCGACAGATCGGGACGCCCGACTCGATCTATAATGATCCGTCGAACATGTTCGTCGCGGGCTTCGTCGGTATTCCTCCCATGAACTTTATGGAGCAGGAGGGGATCATCATCGGGTTCCGTCCCGAGGCGCTCATGCCGGCAGAGGCCCTCCCGGAAAAAGAATGTATGCGGCTCCGGCTCCTGGTGGAACGGGTGGAGGATCTGGGGTCGCACCGGCTGGTGTACGGGACCATCGGCAAGGCCAAGGTCATTGCGAACCATACCTTCCGGTTGAATCTGAAGGAGGGAGATGAACACGAGTTCGCAGTCTGCAGCCAGGACCTTCGGCGTTTCGATCCGAAAACCGGCGAGAGGGTGCGGCCATGAGGATGCCCCGCCTGTTGGAACGGGAGTCGGTCCTCGCTCCGCTCATGCTTGCGCCGGTGGCGCTCTACATGGTGCTTCTCGTCGGCTTCCCCTTCCTGATGGCATTCGTGTACAGCTTCAGCAATGTGACCGTGGGAAACCCTCAGTTCCACATGATCGGCTTCGGGAATTTCACGGCAGTGCTCCATGACCCGGTGTTCCTGAAGTCCCTGCTGAACACCTGCATCTTCACGTTCACGTCCATCGCCCTCGTCCTGGTACTCTCGAACATGCTGACCGAGCTGCTGATGCGCGAGTTCCGCTTCAAGTGGCTCATCCGGTTCCTGATCATGCTCCCCTGGACAGCCCCGATCGCGCTCGGCACCATCGGGTATCTCTGGTTCCTCGATTCCGTGTTCAGTCCCATCGACTGGCTGCTTCGGACCTGGGGACTGCTGGGTAAACCTGATGCCCTGCTGGGACCCATGAGCAACCTCTACTGGCTCGGCAGACCGGGCCTTGCGATGGCCTCGGTTATCACGGTCCATGTCTGGAGACTGCTCCCTCTGGCCACGATGATCCGCATCGCCGGGATGAACTCCATTCCCCGGGAGGTGATCGAGGCGGCCCATGTGGACGGCGCCGGCTACTACCGCCGCTTGTTTCAGATCGTGCTGCCGCTCCTGTTGCCCGTAATCAGCGTGACCGTGCTCTTCTCCACGCTCTTCACCTTTACGGACATGACCGTTGTCTGGGTCTTGACCAAGGGAGGACCGCCGGACAATAACACGCAGGTCCTGGCGAGTCTGGCCTTCCTCAAGGGCATCCAGGGCGGCGATCTGGCCCAGGGTGCGGCTGTGGCGATCTTTTTCTTCCCCGTCCTTGCCGGCGTAGCCGCAGTCGTGCTCAGGATCGCGAAGAAAGCGGTGGTGACGTAGGTCAGGATTGCGGAGTGCGGAATGCAGAGTGAAAGACGATGTAAATACAGTTATGATGTCATTGCGAGCGACCGCAGGAGCGCGGCAACCTCGTAGTTCAAAGGAGAGATTGCTTCGTCGCTATGCTCCTCGCAATGACACTCTGAATCATATGCGCGGGATCCTATGTTGAAAAAATTATTCTCACAAACCTATTTCTACGTTGCCATGAGCCTGTTCATCGTGTTCTCGGCAGGGCCGTTCTACATCATGCTGATCACCATGTTCAAAAAAAGCCATGACCTCTTCAGCCCGACCAACAATCCGTTCTGGCTGAACGAAGGCATCACGTATGAGCATCTTGACCTGCTGTTCAAACAGACGCTGTTCACGACATTCCTCCTGAACACCTTTCTCGTGGGCGTCGCTGTCGTTGTGATCACGGTCCTCCTTGCCGTGCCTGCTGCGATCAGCCTGGCGCGCCTGGCGGGGCGGTGGGGTGAGAATGTCGGTATCGGCATCTTCCTGACCTACCTGGTCCCTCCGACACTGCTGTTTATTCCTCTTTCCCGCATTGTGTCGATCCTGGGATTGCAGAACTCCCTGTGGTCCCTCGTCCTCGTTTATCCGACCTTCACTGTGCCGTTCTGCACGTGGCTGCTCATGAGCTTCTTCAAGTCCATTCCGCGGGACATCGAGGAGCAAGCCCTTGTCGACGGGTGCAGCAGGATCGGAGCCATGGCAAAGATCCTCTTGCCGCTCTCTATCCCCGGCATCATTACCGTCGTTGTGTTCTCCTTCACGCTCGTGGCGCACGAGTATATCTACGCGCTCTCGTTCATCCAGGATTCGGCAAAGAAGACCATCGGCATCGGCATGACCACGGAACTGGTCCGCGGCGATGTGTTCTACTGGGGGGCATTGATGGGGGGTGCGCTCATCGCAAGCATTCCCGTAGCGATCCTCTATACGCTCTTCCTAGACCGGATCATCTCTGGCATGGCCATGGGCGGGGTCAGGAAGTGAAGTAACGTATGCTGCGATCATTTCACATTTCCCCCGGCAAATTCGCCTTGACTCTTGTCTATCCTTGCGTGATAATCAACGCCAACAAAACCTGAAAGTCAACATATTCACCGCGAAGTCGCCAAGGTCGCTAAGGGAAGCTTTAAATCAGAATGAAAATGATTAACACCTCGCGTTCTTCGCGCCTTGGCGGTTCGCATGTTTATCTCTTCTTCTCTGTGGTCAAAGTTATCAAGGAGAAATAGCTGGTTATGAAAACGGCGAGCAAAAAGAATTCAACAGCCTGGCAGGACGAAGTCAAGCGTGTTGCAGCGGGCATCCGGAGGCGGGTGCTCGAGCACATGATCAAAAACAACGGCGGATATCTCTCCCAGGCCTGTTCGTCTGCCGAGATCCTGGCAACGCTCTATGTCAAGGTCATGAACCTTGGTAGGATCGACACCCCTCTTGTGCCGAAGCCGTTTCCCGGGGTGCCGGGCCCGGGCAATCCGGCGTATTTCACGGGCGCTGCGTTCAACGGCCCCGGACCGGACCACGACCGATTCTTTCTCTCCCCGGCGCAGTACGCGCTTGTTCTCTACGCCGCCTTGATCGAGACGGGCCGCATGGCCGAAGAAGGCCTTCTCCAGTTCAACAGGGACGGGAGCTCGGTCGAGATGATCGGGGCGGAGCATTCTCCCGGCATGGAAACGATGACCGGTTCGCTTGGCCAGGGCATCAGCCAGGCGGCAGGGGTCGCCA
>JBAIYC010000442.1:0-5503 GCA_037916085.1 Nitrospirota bacterium
CCTGCATGATGTGATCGGGCTTCTCGGCGAGAACATCGGCGTGAGGGAGATGCGGAAACACCTCTGCTGGTACACCAAGGGGCTGCCCGGCGGCGGGGAGTTCCGGCAGCGGATCAATCACATTGAGCACCGGGATGCCGTGATCAGCGCGGTCGCGTCGTACTTCGATGCGCTCGGGGCGCACCAAGGCACACACGCGACCTGAAGCGGCGTCTCCGTAGGAGTGTTGCTGAAGAGAAAAACAGGCAAGATCTGAAAAGCGGGTAACGGCGAGAGAAATCCTAGAACACCGCTCTATTCTTCCAAAGCCCCTTTCGCGGCCTTGAGGTTGTCGTGAGCTTTCCCGTAAAATACGGGGCTCAGTTCGATGGCCTTTTCAAAGGCAGCAGCGGCCTCCTTGTTCTTCCCGTCCAGCAGGTAGAGATACCCCATATTGTTCTGGGCAGTTGCTTCGCTCCCCGCTCGGACAAAAGCTTCATGGGCCATGCGGTATTCACCCATCTTTCCCAGGGTGATGGCAAGGTTGTTGTAAGTCTTGCTCGACGCCTCACCTTTGTTGATCGCTGTAGTAAAGGCGTCTCTAGCTTTGGCGTAGTCTCCGTTCATGTAGTGGGAAACCCCGAGATTATTGTAGATCGTGCCTGCTTCGGGCTTCAATGCTATCGCTGCTTCATACTGTTCGGCAGCCTGGGCGAACTTCGACTCCCGATCATAGGCAATGCCGAGAAGGTTGTGTGTCTCCCAAAGGCCATCGTCGACCTTCAGCGCCTTCGTGAAATACTCGATGGCCTTCTTGTTATTCTTGTCAACGAGGTATGCCCTTCCCATCCCCTCGAGTGCCAGCGTGTTCTTGGGCTCCTTCTTCAGGATCTTTCCGAATTCACCGCGGGCCTCATCGGTCATGCCCTTGAGCAGGAACAGCCTGCCGGTCTTGTAAGAGGCCGAAAGCCTTTTCGGTTCCAATTGAAGCGCCTTCGAATAGTGGACGAAGGCCGTGGTGATATCCCCCTTCTGCAGGCTCATATCGCCGAGGCGCTCATACTCTTCGGCAGTGGTCGGGCGGTCTTCGACCTTCTTTCCATCCTCACTGATCAGCCGGCGCTCGCCGTGATTACCGTAACTGCCGGATTTTGACAGCGCCCCGGTATTGTTCGTCGCACAGCCGGTAAGAAGCATCCCCGCCGCCAAAATGCACAAAATTATGATCCGTCCCGTCCACGCAGTCACTACCATGTCATCGATCCTTTCAGTATGACTCTGTAGAATTTTATCGCCGCCGGCCCCAACAGAGTGATGATCAGGCCAGGCAGGATGAAGAACACCAGGGGAAAAAGGATCTTGACGGGCAATTTTGCAGCTGCTTCCTCGGCCCGTTGGTATCTCTTCGTCCGCATAGCATCTGAATGAACCCGCAAGGCCTGAGCCACCTGGGTTCCGAATCTGTCGGTCTGGATAAGAAGCGTCACCAGGCTCGATACGTCTTCGAGGTCCGCTCTAAACGCGAGGTTCCTCAGGGCATCGGATCTCGATTTGCCGGCCCGGAGCTCAAGGCTTAACATTCTGAACTCATCGCTCAGCACCTTGTTCTCCAGGGCCATCTCATCTCCTACCCGCTTGATGGCCGCATCAAGTCCCATGCCTGCTTCAACGCATACGACCAGGAGGTCAAGGGCATCGGGAAATCCTTCGAAGATCCTCGCCTTCTTCTCCTTCGCTCTCCGGTAGAGGTGGTAATCGGGAAGATAGAAACCGATGACAGCGGACAGCAGCGTGAGCGCGAGAAATTTCTGGGCAGGCATCGCCGGCAGGGCAATGAGTTTTATCAGCAGGAAGGCCGATAAGAGCACGCCCGCCAGCACGGCCTTGGCACCGAAAAAGGCCACGGCGTCGTTTTCTCCCTGGTATCCAGCGCTCACGAGCCGTTTCTTCGTCCTCGATACATTCGTATCAAGCTTCGGCCTGATCGCTTCGCCGAACCTGTTTATGGTCATCAGAACGAATTGCTTCCGACTCCAGCCGCCCACAGCGCCTTCACTTTGCTCGGGCGCTACCTCTTTTCTTATCCTATCCGTGATACCGATCTTCTTCTTATAGAGATTGGAGTAATAGAAGGCGAGAAAACCCAGAAGCATGACCAGAAGGAATGTTAGGACCGCTATCAGTACGTCCATGCTTATCTCTCCTCACGCCTTTACTGCGACGAGTTTTTTGATCAAATAGGAACCGATGCCCATCATGACGAGGGCCACGGTGACAAGAACCCTTCCGATGGAATCGGTGAAGAGCACCGTGATGTAATCCGGGTTGAGAAGCGAGATGGCAGCGACCACGAGAAACGGCATAGCAGTAAGGACCATCGCCGACATCCTGCCCTCGGCGGAAAGGACCCGCACGCGGCCCCAAAATTTGAATCGCTCCCTGATCAGGCGACCAAGGGATTCAAATATCTCTGCAAGATTGCCCCCGGTCTCTCTTTGCACGATGACCGATACGGCAAAAAACTTGAGATCATCGCAGTCTACCCGTTTGGTCAGGTTCATCAATGCGTCTGTCACGTCCACACCAAAATTGATCTCATCAACGGTCTTGCCGAATTCGACGCCTATCGGGTCTCCGAACTCTTCGGCCACCAGCCTGAGCCCCCCCGTAAAGGCATGGCCGGCCCTTAGAGCCCGGGTAACTAGCTCGAGGGCTTCCGGCAGCTGTCTTTCGAATTTTTCCATTCTTTTCTTCCTCTTCCGCATGAGATGGAACAGGGGGGCGGATGCCAGGAATGCCGAAAACAGCACCCCAGCGAGGAAGGACATCCTCATGACCAGTCCCATAAACACGATCCCGGCAAAAAATAGCACTACCGTAAGCATAACGAAAACACCGAGCGGACGGGACGCAGCAGATTGACCATGCAGCTTCTCGAGCCAGGGAATGAACGAGGCTCTGGCGAGGATGTCATTGAGCCAAGGAATTTCGCTCAGGACTCTTTGCTTTGCGATATCGATCGCCTTGCCCGGATCCCTGTCCGACGAGAGGACTCGAAGCCGCCGTTCCACGCTCCTCTGATCCAGCTTGTAGATCTTTCGTACAGCCCAATACGCCTGGTAGGCCGCCAGCAGGATGAGCAGGAAAATCCCAAATACGATAAATATTTCCATGCCTTCGCTCTCTTTCAGATCTCCATGAAGTTGTTCTCGTCGAAAAGCTCGTAGGGCACAGGGATGTTCATGACCTTGAACTTTTCGACGAATTTGGGCATGATTCCTCCGGCGACGAACCTCCCCTTTACCATGCCCTTGTTGTCTATGCCGGTCTGGCGGAAGGCGAATATCTCCTGCATGGTGATCACATTCCCTTCCATGCCAGTCACTTCATGCACGCTTACGACCTTGCGTGTCCCGTCCGCCAGGCGCGACAGCTGAATGATGACGTGGATGGCGGAACTGATGTACTTCCGTATCGCCTCGCTCGGCATATTCAAACCAGCCATAGACACGATCGTCTCCAGTCGCATGAGCGCGTCGCGGGGGGTGTTCGCGTGGATGGTGGTGAGCGAGCCGTCGTGGCCGGTGTTCATGGCCTGCAGCATGTCAACGGCCTCCCTGCTGCGCACCTCGCCCACGATGATCCTGTCGGGCCGCATCCGGAGGCTGTTCCTGACGAGGTCGCGCGCGGCAATCTCTCCCCTTCCCTCGATGTTCGCCGGCCTGGTTTCGAGCCGCACCACATGCTCCTGCTTGAGCTGAAGCTCAGCCGAGTCCTCGATGGTAATGATCCGTTCGTCGGCCGGGATGAACCGGGACAGAACGTTCAGGAGCGTCGTCTTCCCCGAGCCGGTGCCGCCCGAGATCATGACATTGAGACGGGCACGGACGATGCCCTTGAAGAGGGAGCCGAGTTCAGTCGTCAACGTCCGCAGGCCGATCAGGTCTTCCAGCTCGAGAGGGTCAACGGCAAAGCGCCTGATCGAGAGCATCGGCCCGTCGATCGCCAGGGGCTTGATGATCGCGTTCACCCGGGAACCGTCGGCGAGTCGTGCGTCAACCATGGGGCTTGATTCATCGATCCGCCGACCCACGGCCGAGACGATCTTGTCAATGATCCTTCGGAGGTGCGCATCATCCTTGAACCGGGCCTCCGTCTTTTCCAGCTTTCCATACCGCTCAACGTAGATGTGCCGATAGGTGTTGACAAGGATGTCCGCGACGGACGGATCGCGCATGAAGGGCTCCAGGGGGCCCAGGCCCAACACCTCATTCTCCACGTCCTTGAGCAGGTTTTCGCGTTCCTGGAAGTTCAGCGGCACCGTGTTCACATCCTCGGTAAGCACGCGCTCCGCGAGCCTTCGTATCTCCTGCCGGAGCCGGCCCTGCTCGACGGTCTCGAGCATTTTGAGGTCTATGACGTCCAGAAGTTTATTCTGAATGGCTGTTTTCAGTTCCTGGTATTCGTTCGTGGCTGCAAAGCCCCGGTCGGCGCTATGCAGGGCCCGTTTGAATCCCTGGGCTTCAGGCGTTTTCTCCAATCCTCTTGTTTCCTGCATTTACGGACCTCCGTGACCGCGCTCTGACCGACTCTATTTCTTCCCCATGAAATTGAGCGGGAAGAGCGACTTCTCTTTCTTTGGCAGTTCTTTGTTGAGGAGCCGCGCGGCCAGCTCCCGGAAGTTCTCCATGACGTCGGACTTCAGCGCCGTGTCGGACAGCGTCTTCCCGGTGTTGATGGCAGACATGGTCGCTTCATAGTCGTTCGGGATCATGGCAAAGATACTCTTTCCGATGTTCTTTTCAGCCTCGCCGGGAGATACCATGGTCTTTTTCTGATAGCGGTTAATGATGATCTTGATATCCTTCCCGTAGGACAGGCCAAGGCCGTCAAGCGTTTCGAGAAGTCTTTTGGCGTTCACGATGGAAAGGATGTTCAGTTCGGAGACCACCAGGATCGTGTTCGAGAGAGCGAGCATCCGCAAGGACAGGTCATCGAAGGACCTGGGGACGTCCATCACAACGATATCGAAGGTGGACCGCATGTGGCTGAAGAACTTTTCCATGGTCTCGGGAGTCGCTGTTTCGATCCCGAGCGGCTTCGACGGTGCGGGCAGCACATGGACCCCCGAGGGGTGTTTGTACAGAGTATTCAGCAGGTAGGTGGAGTCAACACGCGCTATATCGCGGGCTCCTTCGGCCCAGCTGAAAGAGTTCTTTATGTCGAGGAATATATGCACCCCGCCGAGCAGAGCGTTCATGTCCACCAGGGCAACTGCCTTCTCCTCGGCCATCTGCTGCAGAGAGACCGCAAGGTTCACGGCCGTGGTCGTCGCGCCCACGCCGCCCTTGCTGCCCATGACGCTTATGAGGATCCCGTTCTTTTCTTTCTTGGTCTCGGGACCTCTCGTCTCGATGTTCCTCTGGTATTTTGCGAGGGATGCAGTGATCTCCTCCTTCTTGAGCGGCTGGGGAAAGAACTCCCGTACTCCCGCCTTCAGCACCCGCAGCAGGACCTCCGGGTC
>JBAIYC010000443.1:0-7162 GCA_037916085.1 Nitrospirota bacterium
CGGCGTGGGTCTTGCTCCGAACCCTGACTATGCCGCGACAGTGCCTCATCTGGGCTTCATGGCCTACCAGATGATGGTCGCAGTGATCACGCCGGCCCTGATCAGCGGCGCGGTCGCGGAACGGATGAAGTTCTCGTCCTACCTCGTCTTTGCCCTGCTCTGGACGACCATCGTGTATGATCCGGTCGCGCACTGGGTCTGGGGCACGGGCGGCTGGCTAAAACAGAAGGGCGTGCTCGATTTCGCCGGCGGCATCGTTGTCCATGCGACCTCGGGCTTCTCCGCCCTGGCCGCCGCGCTCTATATCGGAAAACGGAAGGGGTTCCTGCAGGAGGCAATGCCGCCCCATGACCTTCCGATGACGGTCCTTGGTGCGGGAATCCTGTGGTTCGGATGGTTCGGGTTCAATGCAGGAAGCGCGCTCGCCTCGGGCGAACTGGCTACCGCTGCCTTCGTCGCGACGCATATCGCCGCCGTGTCGGCAACGCTCACCTGGACCTTTGCCGAATGGCTGCACCGCGGAAAGCCGACCATGTTCGGCGCAGCCACCGGCGCCATCGCCGGCCTGGCGACGATCACGCCCGCTGCCGGCTTCGTGAGTCCCCTGGCCGCCCTTGCCATCGGCGTCGGCGCGGGCCTCCTCTGCTACACGGCACTGAACGCGAAGACAAAGTTCCGCTATGACGATTCCCTCGATGCCTTTGGCGTTCACGGTGTGGGCGGAACGCTGGGCACGATCATGTGCGGCGTCTTCGCCACGGTCGCGATCAACCCGGGCGGCGCGAACGGTCTTCTCGCAGGGAACGCCGGACAGCTTTCAATCCAGGCCGAGGCGGTCTTCCTGGTGGCTGCCTATTCCTTCATCGTGAGCTTCGTCCTGCTCAAGGCCATCGATCTCACCATGGGGCTCCGGGTCTCGAAGGACGAGGAGACGGAGGGCCTCGATCTTACCCAGCACGGCGAAGCGGGATATACGCACTAAGATCAATGTGCAGTGGCGATTTCGGACTGCGGAATGAATGAAAATGCCACTCTTGTGCTCATGATGTAGGCATCTGCCTGCGCAATGAGCGGATGACGGAGGGTTCTGACGAAAAAGAATGGCAGTTGCCAAGGATAATCAATGCGATCGGCGCCGCTTCCTGCTTCGCATGGTGGCGTAAGGCTTGCATCAGGTAGATACGTTCAGGATCGCTTTCCGGATTGGACGAGTGCGACACCGGCGAGCACGGCGAGTCCGCCGATGATCTGTGATGCGCCGATCCGTTCATGGAGGAACAGCGCGGCGAAGACAACGGCCACGAAAGGCATGAGGTAGTGGTAGACCATGGTCCTCGTGACGCCGATGCGCTTCACGCCCTCGTACCAGAGGCTGTAGGCTACTCCAGCAGCAATGAACGCGGCGAAGGCGAGCGCTCCCCAGGCGGTCAGGGACGGTCCTGACCAGGACTGCATGGCGATGTCCCCGATGCTGAAGGGGAGGAGCAGGACCGTTCCTGCTGCCACGCTCCAGGCAGTGACCGAGATCGCGGAATACCGCTGAAGGAGCGGCCGCGCCTCGATGGTATAGAGCGCCCAGAGCAGCGTCGCACAAAGGGTCAGTACATCGCCGAGGAGCATGTCCTTATCGAAGCCGATCGCTCCACGGCTCCTGATGATAAGCGTTACGCCGATGGTCGCCAGGACAATGCCGACCGAGAGCCTGCCCCGCAGCTGTTCTTTGCCCGACGCGACCTCGATAAGCGCTCCCATGAGCGGAGACAGGGAGATGAGAAGGGCGGAGTGTGACGCGGAGGTGTACTTGAGCCCGACCATGAAGAAGATATTGTAGAACGTGATGCCGAGGAGACCGAGCTTGATCACCGCGGTACGGTCCCGGCGCTCGATCAGCATTGGTTGTCCACGGAACCGGATAACGGAGAAGAGGAAGATCGCCGCGAGGGCGAAGCGGACCACGGTGAAGCTCAGGGGATGGAAATCGCCGAGGGCGTACTTGACCACGGAAAAGTTGATCCCCCAGACGACGGCGACGAAGAGAAGGCGGACGTCGAACATGCGGGCAGACTACCATGAATCGGCTTGAATACTCAATGGCATTATGCTATCAATAGGTATGCCTCGCGTACAACATCCGATCCGGGACCTGACCGACAACATCCTGGGCGCCATCGTCGACGGCGTTGTCGTGACCGACGAGACCGGCAGGATCGTCATCTGGAACCGGGCCGCGGAAGAAATGACGGGCATCGCCGCACACGACGCGGAAGGGAAAGACCTCAGGGACGTGTTCGCGGAGAACCCCGCGGTCGTCCGTCAGATGGAAAAGACGCTCGCTTCGGGACGGTCCTATTCGGACTACGAGGCCGAACTGGCGATCAGGAACCGTCAGCCGCTGCCGGTCGGCCTGGTCTCCACCGTGCTTCCCGACAAGGACGACAACCCCTTGGGTGCCATCCTCACGATCCGCGACCAGTCGGGCGTGCGGGACCTCAAGGACCGGATCCGGCGGGCCGACCGGCTGGCCTCCATCGGCAAGATCGCCGCGGGGATCGCTCATGAGATCAAGAACCCTCTGGTCGGGATCCGCGGCGCGGCGCAGCTCATGCGGTCCGAGTTCCGCAGCGACAGCGAACTGCGGCTGTCGGAATACCTCGACGTGATCGTCAAGGAGGCGGACCGGCTGAACCGGGTCCTGGAAGGGATCCTCGATTTCACGCGCGTCAAGGCGCAGGAGGTCCGGCCGTTCAACATCCATGCCGTGCTGGACCGCGCGCTGCTCCTGCAGGAGGAGACGGCCCGCCAGAACGGGATCGTCCTGGCGAGGGAGTACGACCCCAGCCTGCCCGATGTGACCGGCAACCAGGACCAGCTGATGCAGGTGTTCCTGAACCTGATCAAGAACGCCGTGGAGGCCATGCCGTCGGGGGGCAAGCTCACGGTCGTGACTCGCATGTCCGACCTCTTCACGAGCGTCCAGGCCGACGGCAGGAAACACCGTCTCATGATGGTGAAGGTCAGCGATACCGGGTCGGGGATCAGGCCGGAGCATCTGCAGGACATATTCGCGCCGTTCTTCACTACCAAGGACCGCGGCGTGGGGCTCGGCCTCGCCCTGTCCTATCAGATCGTGCAGGAGCATCTCGGTACGATCCGCGTCGAAAGCGCTGAGGGTGCGGGGACGACCTTCAGCGTGTACCTGCCGCTGGCAGTTTGAACGCCGCAAGGAGAAACAGGCGACGAGGGACGAGAGGCGAAGGGTATCATGGCTGACCGCGTACTCATAGTCGATGACGACGAAAGCGTCCGCTGGGTCCTGAAGAAGGCCCTGGAAAAGGAGGGCGTGGAGGTCGTGCTTGCCCGGGACGCCCAGGAAGGTTTCGCGCGTCTGGCCGAAGGATCCATCTCGCTCGTGCTCATGGACATCCGCATGCCCGGCATGAGCGGCCTGGACGCCCTGGAGAAGATCAAGCAGGACGGCCGGAACGTGGCGGTCATCATCATGACGGCCCAGGCGACGATGCAGAACGCCATCGAGGCCATGCGGCGCGGCGCCTACGACTACATCACCAAGCCCTTCGACCTCGACGAGGTGGGCATCCTGGTGCACAAGGCCCTCGACGTGCGCCGGCTCAGCCAAGAGGTGGACACGCTGCGTGCCGAAGTGCGCGAAAAGTACGAGGGCGGACTGGTGGGCAACACGCCCGCCATGCAGGAGATCTACAAGACCATCGGCCGCGTAGCCGAGAGCGACGCGACGGTCCTGATCCACGGCGAGAGCGGCACCGGCAAGGAACTCGTCGCTCGCGCAATCCATTTCCACAGCAAGCGGGCCGGCCGGCCCTTCGTGGCGGTCAACTCGGCGGCCATTCCGTCCGAGCTCCTGGAAAGCGAGCTCTTCGGCCACGAGAAGGGCGCCTTCACCGGTGCGGTGGCGCGCAAGATCGGGAAGTTCGAGGCCGCCGCGGGCGGCACGCTCTTCCTTGACGAGATCGGGGACATGAGCCTCTCGCTCCAGGGGAAGCTCCTCAGGGTGCTGCAGGAGCGCGAGTTCGAGCGTGTGGGCGGCACCGAGCCGATCCGGACGGATGTGCGGGTGATTGCGGCGACGCACCATGCCCTCGAGAAGATGGTGCGGGAAAACCGGTTCCGCGAGGACCTGTTCTACCGCCTGAACGTCATCCAGATCAATATCCCGCCGCTCCGGAAGCGCAAGGATGATATCGAACCACTGGCAAAGTTCTTCCTTCAGAAGTACCAGCCCATCGCGGGCGGGATCAGGAAGGACTTCACACCTGAGACGCTGAAGGTCCTGCGTGCCTATGACTGGCCCGGCAACGTTCGGGAACTGGAGAACGCCGTGCAGCGCGCCGTCACCCTTTCGCAGGGCGACAAGATCTTCCCCGATTCACTTCCTCCGCAGATCTTCAAGCCCGGCCAGGGGATCGCTCTTTCCTTCGAGAACTTCCTCGAAGAGAAGCTTGCTGACCTTGTGGAGCGGCTGGGCGGCCTGGAGCGCGGCGACATCCATTCCCTCGTCATCCAGCGCGTGGAGAAACCGCTCCTCACCCTGGTGCTCAAGAAGACCGAAGGCAACCAGGTCCGGGCCGCAAGCCTCCTCGGCATCAACCGCAACACGCTCCGGAAGAAGATCAAGGAGCTTGGCATCAAGGGGCCTTTTAACGGCGAGGAGAAAGAGGACAGCGAGGAAGAGTAGGGATGGAAAGGAATACGGGCAAGATCCTGTGGGACACAGAGGTCACCGGGGACGCGGAGGGATGACGGTTGTTCTCGCTGTTCGCCGGCCCCGGCGTTCTTTGTGTGGCGAAGTGCAGGTAGTGAAGGCGTTCGGATTGGTCCGGACGCCTTTTTTGCTTTTCGCCGCCATCTGCGTTCGCCCGTGGCCCACGCTGTTGGTTGCAACGCTCAGAGGAAGTAGCCGAGCAGGCCCACGAGGAACACAAGCAGCACCGGCGCATACAGCAGACGGTACGTTGCCGCAAGGTCGGCCTTGAAGTACCGGACTGTGAGCACGAAGCAGAGGTGGGTGGGTGAGAGCATGACGCCGGCGAAGCCGCTGGCAAAGGCGAAGGAGACCACCGACGGCTCGGGGTGGCCTCCGGTCATTGCAACGATGATGGGGAAGGTCGATCCCACGAAGGCGACGGTCAGGCCGGTGAGGATTCCCACGACGAAGGGCAGGGCAAAAAAGATGACCAGCGACGGAAGGCCGCTTTCCCGGAAGAACCGGGGAAGCGCCTCGATGGCTCCCGACGCGTCCAGCATGCCCTTGAAGACCATGATGCCGCAGACCATGAGGATGACGTTGAGCGATATGCTTTCCCGCACCGCGGTAGCGATCTCGTGGGGGCGATAGCGGTAGATGAGGAAGAGCGACGCGACGATCATGGCCATGGCGAGCGAAAGGTTCAGCTTGAAGACCGCGACGAGGAGGAGCGCTGCGGCGATGGGCAGGAGGGACACGCTCAGGTCCCTGATGTCGTTGCTCCGGCGCTCGTCGTGCATCGTGCCGCCGGAAACGCCGCGAAAGCAGAGCAATGCGCCCACAACGATCACCGCCAGCGCAAGGGGCAGCTGGGAGAGCATCATCCTGTTCAGCGGGATGGAGGTCACCGCTGCGGTCAGGATGACACCGGGATAGAGCGGACAAAGATATTCCCAGATATGGCGGAACCAGTAGTTGACGAAGGCCCTGCGCTCGGGGCTGATCGTGAGGTCGCCGGCCGCCTCCTGGACGAGCGGTGCGGAGAAGGCTGCTCCTCCCGCCGAGGGCAGGATCCCGATGACGCCGGGAAGGATGGCCATGGTCACCCTGCGGTCCCGCGCAAGACGGCTGAGCGTTCCGGTCATCTGCTTGAGGAGGCCGCGGTTCCTGATGATGTTCTCGAGCACCATGATCAGGACGAGACCGCCGATGAGGCTCAGGGTGATCGGGTCGACGACGGAGCGGCCGATGACCGAGAGCTGGCTTGTCGGCCCGATGCGGTAGATCGCCCCGAGCGATACTGAGGCCAGCAGCATGACAGCGCCGAAGTTCCAGCGGAGGCGCAGAAGGACGACGATGAGGACGAAGGATGCGCCGATTCTTAGCAGGTCGGTCATGGGGTTACTAGGGGGTCCGTCAGGTGAGATAGTTATCCTGTGTTCCCGGGAAGATGATTGTCAGAAATCCGCTTTGCTTCTGCTCTCACACGAAAATAGCGTATAGGATACCAGACCGTGATTGCCAGGGCATAGGTGAGCATCCCTGTTCCGATATAGTAACCCCACTCAGAATCATCAGGATACAGAAAGAGGATGGTCCCACCCAAGGCGGCGTACAGGAATGCCGGCAGCAACAGGAACAGCAGCCCGGGCCATGGCGGCGTGGCAATGAGCACCCGGCGGGACAGTGCCGCCAGTTCATGCTCTCCGAGGGCTCTTGCCATGGGAATCTTCGCAGCGTTCGAAGCGGCAACCATGAAGGATGCAGTCAAAACGACGACACCAAGGGCAGGCGAGATATAAGGGAGGAGACCGACGAGAACCGTGAGAGCCGCATAGCGCCAGCCGAAGCGCCGGACCAAGGCATTCGCTTCCAATTTCAGTGTAGGTGTGACCAGGTAGGTCGTCCAGATGTCCGCCACGCGGGAGCAGACCGTCAATCCTGCGATCACGTGAACATAGGTCTCAGCCAATGTACTTCCCCCATCGTAACTGCCTCTCTTCCAGCAGTGTCGTGAAAAGAACATGTCTCATAATGCTGGCGAGAACATGTATCCGCCTCATCGTATGAACGCCCCGTTCAGATAGAACATGACCGCCGCGCGGATCGAGTAGCGGTCCATGTGCCAGTCGTCGGGAAGCGGCTGGAAGGGCGCTGATGCGCGGATTGCACGGAGGGCCTCGTCGTCGAGGATGCGGTAGCCCGATGTCTTCAGCAGCTCGAGGCCGCCGAGGGAACCGTCCTTCATGATGTCGAACTTGATGTAGAGCGTACCCTGAACGCCCGATTGAGCGGCAAGCTCCGGATACTTGAGGACGCTCTCCACCTTGACCTTCAGCCACCGGTTGTAGGACATGAACTTGAACTCGTCCGTGTCCATGGTGACGGAATCGTCGCCCGGCTTTCGATCAGGCATGCCGCGGCGGGCGTACTCCTCGA
>JBAIYC010000444.1:0-2702 GCA_037916085.1 Nitrospirota bacterium
TGCGGGGAACGACCCGGCGTCCTTTATGCAGGTGCAGGGGAAGGTCTTTGCCTGCGGCCGGGACCCTTACTTTCCTGCATGGCCTGATGTGCTGCAGCTGAACGCCTTCCAGCAGGGACTTCGTCAGGCGGTGATCGAGACCCTTTCGGATATCGCCGATCAAGCTGACGGCGTGCGCTGCGACATGGCCATGCTTCTGCTGAACAGCATCTTCGAGCGCACCTGGGGGGCCCGGGCAGGGGAAAAGCCCGGCAATGACTACTGGAGGACGGTCATCCCGGCCGTCAAGGCGAAGCATCAGCATTTCCTGTTCATCGCCGAGGCGTACTGGGACCTCGAGTGGGAGCTCCAGCAGCAGGGCTTCGACTACTGCTACGACAAGAAGCTCTATGATCGAATGGAGCACAGCAATGCCGAGAGCATCCGCCTTCACCTGTGCGCAGGCCTCGCCTACGAGGAAAGGCTGGTCCGCTTCATCGAGAACCATGACGAGCCGAGGGCAGCTGCAGCATTTCCTCCGGGGAAGGCACGCGCGGCAGCGGTGGCAGCCATGACACTCACCGGCGCACGACTGCTTCACGAAGGGCAGTTCGAGGGCAGGAAGGTGCGGCTTCCGGTCTTTCTGGGCCGCCGCCCCGTCGAAGAGGCCGACCGGGACCTTGAGGCCTTCTACCAGAAGCTCCTGAAGGCCGTCGACCGTGATGCCTTCCGGAACGGTCAGTGGCAGCTCTGCGAGAGGAACGGGTGGCCGGACAACAGGAGCTTCATGAACATCATAGCGTGGTGCTGGGTCAAGGACGATGAGCGCTTCCTCATCGTGCTGAACTACGCTGAGGGAACGGCGCAGGCGCTTGTCCGTGTCCCGTGGGATGTGCTGAGAGGGAAACAGTGGCGCCTCAGCGATCAACTGTCCGGAGAGTCCTACGACCGGAGCGGCGACGACATGAGAGACAACGGTCTGTACGTCGAGCTGAAACCGTGGGGATGCCATCTGTTCAAGGTTTCTCCCTGGAGTGCATAGGAATGACCTGATCATACTTTGGAAGAAGAGGAGCACAATCAAGGAGCATCCGATGAGATACGCAGCGTTGAAAAGCATCGTGATCGTAGCATTGATGGTTGCCGCAGTTCTGTGCGGCCAGGCGTTCGCAGCCGGAAGCGACCTGATCGTCGGTTCGAAGTTCGTGCAGGACAAGGTCGGAAAGCCAGGGTGGGTGCTGGTCGACATGCGTTTCGCAGCGGATTACGGCCAGGGGCATATCCCGGGCGCGGTCAACCTGCCGGCCTGGGTATCGAAAATGTTCGCCGACGACACGAAGCGCCAGGCTACGGTCATCCCGCGCATGGAGCAGACGCTCGGAGAAATGGGGATCGGCAGTGACAGCCATGTCATCGTCTATGGCGACCCCTCGAATGTGCACTGGAACACGGTCATGTTCTGGATATTGGAGGCCCTCGGCTGCAACAGCGAGCTGATGAAGTGCACCGTCCAGTTTTACGACGGCGGTGTAAATCGCTGGCAGGCTGACGGCGGCACGCTTGACCAGACGGCGTCCGCGGTGAAACCGGCCACGTTCAAGGGGACCCTGGGGGCGAAACGGGCGGCAAAGGCCGATGAAGTGATCCGGATCTCTGAAGGCAAAGAAAAGAAAGCGGTCATCGTGGATGTCAGATCTGCGAACGAGTACAACGGCACGGACGTGCGGGCGCTCAGGGGCGGGCACATTCCGAAGGCCGTCAATATCGACTTCGCAAAGAACTTCGACGCTGAGACCTTTCGGATGTTGCCGCTCGATCAGCTGCAGGGCGTCTACAAGGACATTCCGAAGAACATGCGGGTGATCACTCACTGCCAGACGGGTCAGCGTGCGTCGTACACCTATCTTGCCCTACGGGCCCTCGGCTACAATAACGTGGCGATCTACCACGACGGCTGGCGCGTCTACGGCAGCGACCCGAAGCTCGCGGTCGAGGATGAGACGTGGTACGACTTCAACAAGGTGAACGGTGCGGTCAAGGCCGTCAAGGAACTGCAGGAGAAGGGCAAGTAGACTTGAGACGGGAGAACAACATGACCGACGATGGTTGTCGCAACGGCGCGGGATGTCCCCGCTGTCGGCCATGCGGCGGCGCGGATCGCTCAGGTCACGCCGGTCCGGCTGACGCAGGTGAGGACAACGGGGGATGTGGAAAGGATCGAAGATCTTGAGGGCACTCCTCGACGGCAGACTCCTGGTGCTCTCCTTGGTCCTGCTGTTGGCCGGCGGCTGTGCGACCCTGCCCAAGGACTATCCCCGCGAACCGTCGCGCGCCTGGGACCGGCCGCAGGAAACGAAACTTGGCAGGTCGCTCTCTGCGGACGCGGAACAGCATCCCGGGATGTCGGGCTTCTTCCCGCTCGCGAGCGGTCTCGATGCCTTTGTCGCCCGCATGGCGATGGCGGAAGCGGCCGAGCGGACCCTTGACCTCCAGTACTATATCTTTCACGGCGACTTCACCGGCAAGCTTATCATCGACCAAGTGGTCCGTGCCGCGGACCGCGGTGTGCGCGTCCGTCTCCTCATTGACGACACGACCGCGAAGGGAAGGGATGCCAGGATCTCCATGCTCGCTGCCCATCCGCACATCGAGGTGCGGGTGTTCAATCCCTTTGCCGGGAGGTCGTCGGCATCCTGGCTCTTCAGTGCAGCTGCGGATTTCGA
>JBAIYC010000445.1:0-4290 GCA_037916085.1 Nitrospirota bacterium
CCGCCGCCAAGGCCCTGCTCCGGCTGGGAGAAAAGCTCGGGGGGCTC
The DNA here is from genome assembly GCA_037916085.1 of Nitrospirota bacterium. Classification (GTDB taxonomy): domain Bacteria; phylum Nitrospirota; class UBA9217; order UBA9217; family UBA9217; genus JAKAHZ01. The sequence continues at coordinate 48 of JBAIYC010000445.1, forward strand.
TTTGCGCACGAAGTGATCGCTGTGTCATCGGTGGCCGCAGGGATCGTCAGGGCGAGATGCCGACGCGAGGCGACGGTGATCCATAACGGCGTTCCGCTGCCGTCCCCGAGTGGGAACCGCGACTATCTCGACAAGCTGGGCGTGGCGAACAAGGGATACATCCTGGCGGTCGCTCGGTTCGTGCCCGAGAAGGGACTGCACGATCTTATCGAGGCCTACTCCTCGCTAGACCTTCCCTACAGGCTCGTGATAGCCGGAGACGCCGACCACGAGACCGAATACAGCAGGTACCTGCGCCGTGTGGCCTCGGCGGACCCGCGGATCGTCCTTACCGGATATATCACCGGAGAAGCGCTGCATCAGGTCTATGGCCACGCCCGCCTCTTCGTGCTGCCGTCCTACCACGAGGGACTGCCCATCGCGCTGCTGGAGGCACTGAGCTACGGGCTTTCAGTACTTGTATCGGACATTCCGGCCAACCGGGAGGTGGAATTGCCTGCCAACCGCTATTTCCGGTGCGGCGATGGAAGAGACCTGAAGACGAAGATGAGGCAGCTCGTTGAGAAGGAGCTGTCGGAGTCGGAGCGCGAACAGCTTCGAAAGCGGCTGCAAGAACAATTTGACTGGCAAATCATTGCCGAGAAGACGGTTGCTGTCTACCGGCGAGCGGTCGGGACGATGAAGGGCCACCGGAGCACTGTTTCTGAGGCCGGTATTGCTGGCAGTGGAAAATAGATGAGCTGCAGCTGAATCCGCGACGTCCTGATTTCCGTCGTCGTTCCGATGTGAGCCACGGGCCGGACCGCCAACGCCCGACCAGGAGGCTGTGATCATCGTACAGCGGCGGCAGTGAGCGAAACAGTGAACCCATGATCACCCAGCAGGTCTACCAGATAACGAATATCCTTATGCTGTTCGACGGCATCGTCCTGTGCCTGACCGGCTATTCGGCATACGTGATCAGCATCGAACTGGCATCGGAAAGCATCATCCTGTCGTGGTTCGACTTCATCGCGTCCGTGCTGAGCGTCATGTTCCTGAGCAACTACTTCCTGGGGAGGTATGGGTTCTATTCGGGAAAGCGCTTTTCGAGCAATCGAGAAACCGTGCTGGCCCTGCTCAAGGCCCTCACGCTCGTCTTTCTCATTCTGGCGGCCGGGGCCATCCTGATGGCGATAACGCCCTTCCCGCGCCTGTTCTTCATCTCCTATTTCGTGCTTGCTTTCCTTTCTCTCCTGTGCATCCGGTTCGCCCTGTACCACTATCTCGACCGCCATGCCCGCTTCAATTTCAATGTCTGGAAGATCCTTTTGGTCGGAAGTCCGTCGCGGGTCGCGATGGTCGCATCGGCTCTGGATAAACAGAGAAGCTGGGGACATCAGGTTGTCGGTTGTCTTCTCCTGGACGGCAACGGCGAACAGCAGCCGGAAGGCCTTCGCAATCAGGGAAGCATTGAAGATTTTGACAAGATCCTGAACAGGTTCGAGATCGACGAGGTTGTCTTTGCGTTGCCGAAGGTCTCTCTGATCGCGCTCGATAAACTGCTTCACAAGTGCGAAGTAATGGGCATTGCGATCAAGATCGTTCCGAGCCTGTACGAGCCGGATACGCCGCAGCGTCTGATCGGTGAATCGCTCCTCGGCATCCCCATGCTTTCGTATTCTCCCGGGAACATATCGGCTGCGGGCTGGTTCTATAAGCGGGTGCTCGATATGGCCGGGGGGCTCATCGGCTGCATCCTGCTGGCCGTTATGTATCCTGTCGTGGCACTGCTGATCAAGCTCGATTCTCCCGGCCCTGTTTTGTTCAGGCAGGTTCGGATCGGAAGAAACGGGCGGCAGTTCCATCTCTATAAGTTCCGCACCATGGTGGCGGACGCAGAGGGCAGGAAGGCGGACCTTTTGAAATTCAATGAGATGAAGGGCCCCATGTTCAAGGTCGAGGACGACCCCCGGATCACAAGGGTCGGCAGGTTTCTCCGGAAGACGTCTCTCGACGAGTTCCCTCAGTTCATCAACGTACTGAAGGGTGAGATGAGCCTGGTTGGGACGCGTCCGCCCACTCCCAATGAAGTTCAGCAGTACGAGGACTGGCACCGGAGGAGGATATCCACCACCCCCGGCATTACGGGTTTGTGGCAGGTATCCGGAAGAAACAAGATCAGCGACTTTGTCGAAGTCGTGAAACTCGACCTCGAGTATATCGACACGTGGCGGTTCACACGGGACCTCTGGATACTCTGGAGGACCGTCTGGGTCGTGCTGGAACGAAAAGGGGCGAAATGACGCCCGGTGAACCCGTAGAGCACGGTCTGGCCGGTCGCGCCTGTTCGGAGGGCCCGGGAAGACAAGGGAGGGTGGTGAATGCTTAGGGAACGTGCAGCAGCGGTCATTGAACGTACTGAGGTGCAGGTGGTGATGCTGGCGGTGCTGTTCATGGCCGCCTATTACATCCCGCTACGGGCGCTGGTCAGCACCTGGTGGACCAACGAGGACTATTCTTACGGCTTTCTGATCCCTCTCGTGTCGGCCTATCTTCTCTGGGAAAAGCGGAAGGCGCTGGGGGCTCTCCCGCTTCGGAGCTCGTGGGGACTGCTGCCGCTCCTGGTCGCCCTTGTTCTCCTGTCCCTGTACGGGATCCTCGGTTCGAGCGGGTATGTCTCCATGCCCACGCTGCCTCTCCTGATCATGGCGTTCACGGGCTTCTGTTTCGGCATCGCGTCACTCAGGCATCTGCTCCTTCCGCTCGGTTTCCTGGTGTTCATGGTCCCGGTACCGCCGATCATCGAGCGGTATGTGGGCATGCACCTCAAGACCATATCCTCCAACCTGGGCGGAGCCGTCATCGGGCTCTGCAACATACCCGTCAATGTGAGCGGCAACATCATCGATCTCGGTGTCACCCAGCTGCAGGTCGTCGACGCCTGCAGCGGGATGCGCTATATTTTCCCCCTGCTTGCCCTGGGCGTCCTGTACGGGTATTTCTTCGAGCGCGTCGTCTGGAAGCGGGTCTTCTGCGTTGTGTTGACCCTTCCCCTCGGGGTCCTGTTCAACGCCCTGCGGATCGGCTTGACGGGCGTCCTTACCGACCGGTTCGGCCCGAAGGTCTCCCAGGGGTTCTTCCATGATTTTTCCGGCTGGGTCATTTTCCTCTTCGCCTTTCTCATGCTCTTCCTGACGAGCCGTCTGCTCTCTGCCTTCTTTCCGGACCGGGCGGGCCGCAGGGAAAAGGACGGACCGCAGCTCCCCGCAGAGTGTCCGTTACCGGCGGGCAGAAGGACCGCTGGGGCGCTCCTGGTATCCGCGGCCATCCTCATCTGTGTCGGAGGCCTCAGCCTGAGCACTCATGCGTTGCCCGCCGTGCTCATCGAGGGAGGGATGGAGAGCTTTCCGCTGGCCGTAGGGGAGTGGCAGGGAAGGACCGAGCACATCGACCCGTTCGTTATCGAACGGTCGGGGGCCGAGGAGGCATTCAACGGCTCCTTCACCGGCACCTCCGGCGGCGAGGTGTTCCTGTACATGGGATACCGAAGCACAGCTTTCCTGTCGAACGAGAACTTCTTCCACAGTCCGACCGTCTGCATCCCCTCATCGGGATGGACCGAACGGGAGGTGTCGAGAAGGACGATCACGGAAGTGCCGTTCTTCCAAAGCCTGGAAGTGACGAAGATGGTGATCGAAAAAGGGGGGATGCGGCAGCTCGTCTATTTCTGGTTCCAGACCAAGGACAAGGCCACGTACAGCAAGAGCATCAACCGGTTCCACCTCTCCCTGCACGCCCTGAGGAGGGACAACACACACGACCTCTTTATCCGGCCCATCACGCCGATCGCGCCGGCGGAATCGCTCGATGACGCGGAACAGCGTCTCGACGGGTTCGTGCGGGAGATGATGCCCGTGCTGCTGGACTTCCTGAAGGAGAAGCAGGTGCAGGCATAAAAAGAAAACCGTCGCAGTGGCTGGCGCCGAGCGTCACCGCCTGCGACGCACGAAGGAGGGGGTATGGGGTTCTTGAAGGATATGAAACATCGGATGTACCTGGGGGCCGTCATGGCAATGATCGTTGCAACGGCAGTGTCCTGCAGCGGCCCGGAACAGAAGCGTGTCAAGTTCTACGACCGGGGCAAGGCTCTGTACGAGCAGGGCGAGTACGCGAAGGCGAGGCTGGAGTTCAGGAACGCGATCCAGATCGACGTCAAGTACGCAGACGCCTACTACATGCTGGGCATGGCCGCCTTGCGGGG
>JBAIYC010000446.1:0-2434 GCA_037916085.1 Nitrospirota bacterium
TCGCCATGTTCTTGAACGCCAGCACCTTCGTGATCGCTGCCGTCAAGGTCGTCTTCCCGTGGTCCACATGTCCGATCGTCCCCACGTTCACGTGCGGCTTGGTCCGCTCAAATTTCGCCTTTGCCATTGTTCCCGCCTCCTCTGGGAAGTTGAAAGTCCTTCGTTACTTCTTGACGGTATCGCCCTTCACCTTGGCGATGATCTGCTCGGAGATGTTCTTCGGTACCTCTTCGTAGTGGGCGAACTGCATCGTATAGGTCGCCCGGCCCTGGGTCTTGGACCGGATGTCCGTGGCATATCCGAACATCTCTGACAGGGGCACCTGGGCCGTGATGACGCGACCCGAGCCGCGCATGTTCATGCCCTGCACCCTGCCGCGACGGGAGCTCAGGTCGCCGATGATGTCGCCCATATATTCCTCAGCACACACGACCTCGACAGCCATGATCGGTTCGAGCAGTACCGGGTTTGCCTTAGCGGAGCCTTCCTTAAAACCCATAGATCCGGCAATCTTGAACGCCATTTCGGAGGAGTCCACGTCATGATAGGACCCGTCGATAAGCGTGATCTTGATGTCGACGACCGGATACCCCGCCAGAACGCCTGTTTCCATTGCCTCTTCGATGCCTTTTTGCGTCGGCGCTACATATTCCTTGGGGACCGAACCACCAACCGTCTTGTTGACGAACTCAAATCCCTTGCCCGGCTCCTGCGGCTCCATTTCGAGGACGACATGTCCGTACTGACCTCGACCGCCCGACTGCCGGATGAACTTGCCTTCCGCGGTGACCTTCTTCCGGATCGTTTCCCGGTACGCCACCTGCGGTTTGCCGACGTTCGCGTCCACCTTGAACTCGCGCATCAGCCGGTCGACGATGATTTCAAGATGGAGTTCACCCATGCCCGAAATGATGGTCTGGCCGGTCTCCTGGTCCGTGAAGACCCGGAACGACGGATCTTCCTGCATGAGCTTCTGGAGCGATAAACCGAGTTTTTCCTGATCAGCCTTTGTCTTCGGCTCGATAGCGACCGAAATCACCGGTTCAGGGAAGGTCATGGCTTCCAGGATGACGTGCTTGTTCTCATCGCAGAGCGTATGTCCCGTCAGCGTGCTCTTGAGACCCACCGCTGCACAGATATCTCCGGAGTAGATCTCCTGGATCTCCTCGCGCTTGTTCGCGTGCATCTTGAGAAGTCGTCCGACCCGCTCACGCTGGCCTTTGGTGGAGTTGTATACGTAGGATCCCGAGTTCAGTGTTCCCGAATAGACGCGGATGAAGGTGAGCTGACCCACGAAGGGATCCGTCATGATCTTGAACGCGACGGCAGCAAAGGGCTCGCTGTCGGACGTCTTGCGGGTAACCTCCTCGCCGCTCTTGGGATCCGTGCCGACGACCGGCGGAATATCCAGCGGAGACGGAAGATAATCCACGACCGCATCAAGCAGAAGCTGAACGCCTTTGTTCTTAAACGCCGAGCCGCAGATGACGGGGAAGATGCTCATGGCAATGGTACCCTTGCGGATCGCGGCTATGATCTCCGCTTCCGTCGGCTGCTGATCGTTCAGAAACTTGTCTGCAACGACCTCGTCCACGTCGGCGAGCTTCTCGATCATCTTGGCTCGCCATTCCTTTGCCCGCGCCTGAAGATCGGCGGGAATGTCCTCAACAACATACTTCGCGCCAAGCGTCTCGTCATCAAAGAGCACAGCCTTCATTTTGACCAGGTCCACGCAGCCGCGGAACTTATCCTCCGCTCCAACAGGAATCTGGATCGGCACGGGATTGGCCCCCAGACGGTCGATCATGCTCTGGACGCTCATATAGAAGTCCGCACCGATACGGTCCATCTTGTTCATGAACGCGATGCGCGGAACTTTGTACTTGTCGGCCTGGCGCCAGACAGTCTCGGACTGAGGTTCAACTCCGCTCACCGCGTCGAAGGCAGCGACCGCCCCATCGAGCACGCGCAGCGAACGCTCGACCTCGATGGTAAAGTCCACATGGCCGGGAGTGTCGATGATGTTGATGCGCTTGTCGCGCCAGAAACACGTCGTTGCGGCCGAGGTGATGGTGATGCCCCGCTCCTGCTCCTGCACCATCCAGTCCATGACCGCTGTGCCGTCATGCACTTCACCGATCTTATAGGAAACGCCGGTATAGTAAAGGATGCGCTCCGTCGTCGTCGTCTTGCCGGCGTCGATGTGAGCCATGATACCGATGTTCCGGGTATTTTCGAGTGAATACTGCCTAGCCAACTCTTCTTCCTCCGCTCCCTATTACCAGCCTTACCAACGATAGTGGGCGAAGGCTTTATTGGCCTCGGCCATACGGTGGGTATCTTCGCGCTTCTTTACAGCAGCGCCGGTGTTGTTCGATGCATCGAGGATCTCGCCGGCAAGCTTGTCGACCATGGACTTCTCGGGACGTGCCGC
>JBAIYC010000447.1:0-1924 GCA_037916085.1 Nitrospirota bacterium
CCAAGAACCCGAAGTCCTCTCTCGCAGAGCCGCAGAGAATGCGGAGAGAAGCAAACAATGAACAAGCCTAGGATCGAAAGGCTCTCTGAACCGTACCCATACGAAAATTCGGGCGGGCGACCGAGGACGAGGGTTAAACATTTCAGATGTCCGAGCTGTCCTATTCCTGTCCCGGAGGGACAAGAATAGGTTCGGATGGAGGTTCTTTCCTCTCGGCGAGTTTCTGAAATGTACCAAGGACGACTGAGCACGCCGTATAGAATTTTCGTCGGGTGCCCTTCTTGGGCGCCACCCTTCTTGGGCACGCAAGAAGGGTGGCTAACAGAAGAATGGAAGGTGAGTTCTTGAACGGCGATCGCCTGCCGGTATATATGTCTGGGGAAACTATTCTTCCCGGATACAAGATACTATTTGGCGACTGGGAGGGCAGGGTGGACTTTGTCATGACAAGCAATTGGCCTGGTTGGGGTGACTATTGTAAGGAGCTCGGAGAAGGAGTGATGTTAAGCGGAAAGACATTCGGTAGCCTGTATACACCCTTCGACAACGAGGACTTGGTATTTGTCTCCAGGCATGAAGATAGATAGACAGCTATCAAGTCGCGACATCATCCTGCTCTTCTCCGGACGCATCGTCCGGCTCTTCGCCTACGGCGGACTGTCGGTCATCCTTGCCCTCTACCTGGAGGCCGTGGGGCTGGGGAGCGGAACGATCGGGCTCCTCTTCACGCTCACCCTTGCCGGCGACGCGGGCATCTCGCTCTGGATCACTACCGCGGCGGACCGCATCGGGCGTCGGCGCATGCTGCTCCTTGGCGCCGCGCTCATGGTGCTTGCCGGCGCGGTCTTCGTCCTGACCGGCGACCCTGTGCTTCTCATGATCGCGGCCATCGTGGGCGTGATCAGCCCGAGCGGGAACGAGATCGGCCCCTTCCTCTCCCTCGAACAGGCGGCTCTCTCGCAGCTCATCCCGCAGGAGCGGCGGACCGGGACCTTTGCCTGGTACAATCTCGCGGGTTCCCTTGCCGGCGCGGCAGGGGCGCTCGGCGGAGGGGCGCTTGCCCGGGGGCTGCAGGGCATCGGCCTGTCAGTCCTCCAGTCCTACCGGGTGGTGTTGTGGGGCTACGCGGGTTGTGGCATCGCGATCGCGGCGCTGTACCTCCTGCTCTCGTCCCGCGTGGAGGCGGAGGCGACGGCGGCCCGATCGTCGCGTGTGCTCGGCCTCCATGCATCAAAAGGGGTCGTGTTCCGGCTCTCCGCGCTCTTCAGCCTCGATGCCTTTGCCGGGGGGTTTGTGATCCAGAGCATGGTGGCCTACTGGTTCCATGTCCGCTTCGGCGCCGACGAGGCCATGCTGGGCGGCATCTTCTTCGGCGCCAACCTCCTGGCAGGGGTCTCGGCGCTGCTTGCCGCGCGGATCGCGGCGCGGATCGGGCTGATCAACACCATGGTCTTCACCCATGTTCCCTCGAATATCCTGCTCATCCTCGTGCCGCTCATGCCGGGCCTCGGATGGGCGATCGCCATGCTTCTCTTCCGCTTCAGCATCTCGCAGATGGACGTGCCCACGCGCCAGTCCTACACTATGGCCGTGGTCGCTCCGGACGAACGGGCCGCGGCATCGGGTGTGACCGCGATCGCCCGTTCCATCGGGGCGTCGCTCTCTCCGGCGCTCGGCGGGGTACTGATCGCAAGCCCGCTCTTTGCATCGGCACCGTTCTTCATTGCCGGCGGTCTCAAGATCGTTTACGACCTGCTGCTCTACCGGAGCTTCCGGAAAGCCGACATTTCCTGACGAATACGCTTGCTTTTCGAGCGCTCCCCGGGTACCATTCGGGCAATATGACCATGGCCAGACGATTGCCTTCATACGCAGCCCTGCTGTTCATCCTGTTCGCCCTCGGATGCGCGTCTTCCTCCGGCGC
>JBAIYC010000448.1:0-3496 GCA_037916085.1 Nitrospirota bacterium
GGCGGACATCTCGCGATCATCAACATGAACACCATGAAGGCACCCTCGGATATCGAGAAGGACCGCATTGTCCTGTCCGAAGCAGGCTCCGAGATGGAAGGCAAGATCGCCGGCATGGACTTTGAGCAGGTGAAAAAGTCCGGCGGCTCCCATGGCCAAGTCATGGTGACGGAAAAGGGGAAGAAGGTCCTCGTGGCAGGCACGCTAGCCGGCAACGTCTACAAGGTCGACCTGGCCACCGGGAAGAAGGAAGGCCCCTTCAAGGTCGGCGAGAAGTTCTGCGGCGCCATCGCCGGTCCGGACGGCAAGATCTACTTCGAGGACATGGCTGACGGCAACGTGTATGTATGGGATTCCAACACGCTCAAGACCGCTGAGAAGATGCCGGTCGGCAAGGCCGTCTGCGGCATCCAGTGGAGCAAGGGTGCTAAGAAGGCCTATATCACCGACATGCCGCTCGGCATCGTCTATGTGTACGACTGGAAGACAAAGAAGGAGATCAAGCAGATCTCGAGCCCCGAGATGACCTTCCTCCACCAGGCAAGGATGGCGCCGGACGGGAAGTCGCTCTGGGTGAGCGCGCCGAACGAGTTCGATCCGGGTCTCAAACCGGGAACGCACAAGAGCCAGATCATCATCATCGACACCGACAAGGACGCGATCGTGAAGCGCATTGTCCTCCCCGACGATATCCGGCCGCATGACTTCGCCTTCTCCAAGGACGGCAAGTACGCCTTCCTGTCATCGCGCACCTACGGCGACGACAGCACGCTGAACGTCATGGACATGAGCAACTACAACCTCGTCGGAAAGGTGTCGGCCTGCGCCGGATGCCACAAGGCCGCCGGCGTCGAAGTGAAGATCGACAAGGGTTCGCCGCTCCTCTGCGGCATCGAGATCGATTGGCATAAGTAGCCACAAGACCGTCGTTCTCTGGCCAGAGGGAGGAACGATTCTCCCTCTGGCTTTTTTCTGCCTACCTGTGGTACTATCCTCTAGGATTTCTGGAGACGTCCTCGCAATCCATGAACATCTTTTCCGTTGCTTTCAAGAATCTCAAACGCAAGGCTACGCGCGCGTGGCTGCTCTTTGCCATTGTTGCGGTGGTGGCCTGCACGCTCTTTTCGGCGACGCTTTTCCTCAAGAGCATAGGCAATGCGCTTAGAATCGGCACGTACCGGCTTGGCGCAGATATCCTGGTCGTCCCCGAGAGCGCCGAGGGCAAAGCGAAGGCCGCCCTTCTGTCGGGCGAGCCCACAACATTCCTCATGGACCGCACCGTTCTGGACCGCGTCCGGGCGGTGGAAGGCGTCAAGAATGCCACGCCCCAGCTTTTCATCAAGCCAGCAAGCTTCACCTGCTGCTTTAATGTCGATGTCTTCCTTGTCGCCTACGACCCGAACACCGACTTCACCGTTAAACCCTGGCTCGAGAAGCATCTGTCCCGGAAGTCGGGGCTCACCGAGGTCATCACTGGCAGATCGATACCCGTCATCGTCGGCGACATGATCCCCTTCTACGGGACGAACTTCATCGTCATCGGGACCATGGAGCCTACGGGCATGGACTTCTTCGACCGATCCGTGTTCATGAGCTTGGATGCCGCCTATGCCATGGCAGAGGCCTCGAAGGAGCGATCGCCCATGCCGATCTCGATCGGCCGGGACAAGATTTCCACGGTCCTCGTTCAGGTACAGGAAGACATCACGCCGGACCGGGTCGCCATCCGGATCGAGCACGACATCCCCGGAATCAAGGCAATCAGTTCGGACACGGTAATCAGCACTGTGCGCCGGCAACTGGCGGGCCTCATGCATATCATCCTGGCCATCAGCGTCATCCTCTGGTTCATCATTCTGCTCATCATGGCCTTTGCCTTCACCATGATCGTGAACGAGCGGCGCCGGGAGCTCGGCCTGCTCCGAGCGATGGGTGCCACGAAGACCGACATCGCCACGCTGATCCTGACCGAGGCATCCACGCTCTCCTTCGCCGGCGGCTTGGCCGGCATCCTGCTCGGCTTTGTTGTTCTTCTCGCGGCAAAGGGCACACTGCTTCATTATCTCAAACTTCCCTATCTTTTCCCGTCCCCGGCGAGCCTTGCCGTACTGGTCTGCGGCGCTCTGGCCATAGCGGCCCTCACCGGCCTGCTGTCCGCGCTCATGCCCGCCGTTTCGGCATTCCAGCAGGAACCCTATGAAGCCATACGGAGCTCAGAATGAGACACCGACTAGTATTCTGCATCCTGGCGTGCTGCGCCCTCGCGGCTGCCTGTTCAGACGAACAGCCGGCTTCCCGGACCGACCGGCCGCTCATCGAGTCCAATCCTATCGCTGAGGTCAAGGCTGAAGTGGCGAATGACCCGAAGAATGCCGATGCCTGGTATCATCTCGCGGATCTCTATGAACGGAGCGGCATGTACCAGGAAGAAGCGGACGCGCTCCTCAAGGTCGTCAGCATCGATCCAAAGCGGGGAGCGGCGTACGGAAAGCTCGGCACCACCTATAACCGGCTCGGCCGCTACGCCGATGCAATCGTCCAGTTCAGGGAGGCGACAAAGTACACTCCCAAGAACCCCGTGCTGTACAATAACATGGCCTACGCCTACGGCAAAACGGGGAAGGTCAATGAACAGATCGCTGCGCTCAAGCAGGCCATCGCGATCCGCCCTTCCTATGCGACGGCGCGCTTTAATCTCGGCCTTGTCTACCTGCGCAGGAACGACAGGCCCCAGGCCCTGCAACAGTATAACGCTCTCAAGAACATCGACGAGACAATGGCAGCGTCCCTGAAAAAGGAGATCGATGCCGGGAGCGGAAAATGAGGCACGCATACGTAGCGGTGGCCGTTCTGGCGCTCCTGTGCGCACTCCCCCTGCAGTCTGTCGCTGACGGCGCTGAAAAGCAGCGCTGCGCCCATTGCGGCATGCTGGTGGACGATACATCACCGTTCTCCGCGCGCATGGTCCTTGAAAACAAGACCCTCTGGTTCTGCGATATCGGGGACATGGCACTGTACCTCAGGGAGAAAAAGGGAGATCCTGCGCAGGCGCAGGTGAAGGACTATCCGTCCGGAGCGTGGATCCCGGCTGCACAGGCATTCTACGTCTCCTCTCCGAAAAAATTCCGAACCCCCATGGGATGGGGCCTCGCCGCATTCCGGGACAGGAGCGAGGCATCCGCCTCGGGTGATGTTGATGATTTAGCTTCGATACTGAAACGGATACAATAGACGGTCGCGAAATTGCCATGATAGTCATCAAGGACCTTCAGAAAACCTATAAAGGGACCGGCCAGCCGGTCCAGGCGGTGAACCGCGTCTCGGCCGAGTTCCGGGACGGAGACTTCGTCTCCATCGTGGGTCATTCCGGAAGCGGGAAGAGCACCTTCCTCAGCATGGTCGGAGGCATCCTGCGTCCCGACGCCGGCACGGTCATGCTTGACGACAGGGATGTCTGGAGCCATACCGACGAGGAACGGTCCCGGCTCCGGAACCG
>JBAIYC010000449.1:0-4406 GCA_037916085.1 Nitrospirota bacterium
CGATCGCAGACATCTTTCGGGCAAAGTTCATCGAGACCGTGATGGATTCCTCCTGGATGACAGCCATCTACGGCCTGCCGGTCTTCATCGGCTACGGCGCCGTCTTCCGGGCGGGCCCTTCCTACTATGTCGGTCTGCTGCTCGCCGTCGCGCCCTTCATCATCATTCCGGCGGCCCTCGGCATCGTTGCCACCATGCTGCTCGTCTCCGCCTTTCCCGCCCGCCGCGCGCGGGACGTGCTGGTGCTGCTCGGGCTCCTCTTCTTCGTCGCTCTCTATGTCCTCTTCCGCATGCTCCGGCCGGAACGGCTCGTCGATCCCGATGCATTCCCGACGCTCGTTCAGTACCTCACGGCCATGCGCGGCCCCGTATCGCCGCTCGTTCCAAGCTCCTGGGCGACCGATGCCCTGTCTCCGCTCCTCAAAGGGAACGTCGGCGATGCGATCTTCCCCCTGCTCCTGCTCTGGAGCACCGCCATGGCCGGTGTGGTGATCGGAGAATGGGCTTCCGGAAGGATCTATTACGCGGGCTGGTCCCGTTCGCAGGAAGGTCGGAAGGCAAGGCTCTCGCGTTCGCCGCTTGCCGAGGGTCTTTTCCGACTAGCCGTGCTGCCCTTCCGGGGAACGACCCGGGCCATCGTGCTGAAGGACATCAAGCTCTTTTTCCGCGACACCTCGCAGTGGTCCCAGCTCTTCCTGCTTCTCGCGCTCATGGTGGTCTACATCTACAGCTTCAAGCTCCTGCCGCTGGAGCGGGCGCCCATGCCGACCTTTTTCCTGCAGAACATCCTCTCCTTCCTGAACCTCGGCATGGTCGGCTTCGTCGCCTCGGCCGTGGCGGTCCGTTTCGTCTTCCCGGCAGTCAGCCTCGAGGGCGAGTCCTTCTGGATCCTGAGGTCGTCTCCCGTGCCGATTGAGAAGTTCCTTCTGGCGAAGTTCTGGTCGAGCGTGATGCCGCTCCTTGTGCTGTCCGAGGTCCTGATCGTGCTGTCCAACGTCCTTCTCCAGGTGCCCGCGTTCATGATGGTCCTGGGCATCGTGACCGTGCTGCTCATGACCTTCGGCATCGTCGGCCTCGGCATCGGCTTCGGCGCTGTCTTCCCCCGGTTCCGCTACGAGAACGTTGCGCAGATCCCGACAGGCTTCGGCGGCATTGCCTACATGCTCGTGACGATGCTGTTCATCGGAACGGTCGTTGCCCTCGAGGCAGCGCCCGTCTACCGGCTGTTCATGTCCCAGGCCTACCGGAAAACGATCACCCCTGCGGGATGGGCATGGACCAGCCTTTCCTTTCTTCTGGTCATCGCCCTGAACCTGACAGCCGTGATTTTGCCGCTCAGAACGGGGCTAAAACGGCTGCAGCAACGGGAAATCTAGCAATCCTTCTACCACTATATGTTGTGGCCTTGCTTTAAATAAATACTTCAGGTTGTTATTTTTCGCTTTACAAATCCCAGCTCTTATGATATAAACCGTCCTGAAAAAGAGTTCTGTGGCCATCCGCAGCCTTGAACGTTGACTTTGAACTTTCACTATTCTTCTTCCTGAAGGAGCCCTATGCAGCTCAAGTCCCTCGAAATGATCGGCTTCAAGTCCTTCTTTGAGAAAACATCGGTCACTTTCCAGGGTGGCGTCACTGCCGTGGTCGGTCCCAACGGGTGCGGCAAGAGCAACATCGCCGACGCCATCCGCTGGGTGCTGGGAGAGCAGAGCGCAAAGCATCTCCGCGGCAATTCCATGGAAGACGTGATCTTCAACGGCAGCGAGTCGCGCAAACCCCTCGGCATGGCCGAGGTCAACCTCACCCTGAACGACGTCTCGGGGCTGCCGTCCGAGTTCGGCCAGTATAGCGAGATCGAGATCACCCGCCGCCTCTACCGCTCCGGCGAGAGCGAATACCTGATCAACAAGATCCCCTGCCGTCTGAAGGATATCCGCGACCTGATGATGGACGCCGGTGTGGGCGCCAAGCTCCACGCCATCATCGAGCAGGACCGTGTCAAGAAGATCGTCGAATCCAAACCCGAGGAACGCCGCTTCCTCTTCGAGGAGGTGGCCGGCGTGATGAAGTACAAGGCGCGCCGTGCCGAAGCGCTCTCCAAGCTCGAGTCCACCCAGCAGAACCAGCTCAGGGTGAACGATATCCTGACCGAGGTGAAGCGCCAGCTCAACTCCCTGGACCGCCAGGCCAAGAAGGCCGAACGGTACCAGAAGCTCAAGGCCGAGATGAAGGACCTCGACTTCCGGCTCGCCGCGGTCGACTACTCCAACCTCGGCCAGGAGTGGGCGGCCTCCACGGAGGAGTTCAAGCAGGACGAGGACGAGGTCGCGGCACTGCATGCGCGTCTCAGCACCATCGAATCCTCCATTGAGGAGACCCGTGCCGAGACGCTCGCGTCGGAGCGCGAACTTTCCGGACTCCAGCACCGCATCCATGAAACGGAAAGCGCGCTCCGTCACGCCGAGCACAGGGTCGAGATGTCGCGCAGCCAGATCGCGTCCCTGAATGAGCAGCGGGAGCGGGACCTCCGTGACATCGACTATCTCACCCAGGAATCCGTCCGCGCCGCAGAGCAGAAACAGCGCCTCGCCGCAGAGGCCGGTGCGATAGAGGCGGACCTGGCGGCCCGGAACGAAGATCTTGCGGAGCGGACCGCGGCCTTCAACGGGTTGAGCGACGCCCTCAAGGCAAAGGAAGGCGCGCTCGAAGCGGCCCGGGCCGGCGTCTACAGCGCCATGACGGAGTCGGCGACGGAGAAGAACAGGATCACGAGCCTGCACGCCCGCGTCCAGCAGATCGACGAGCAGGATGAACGGGCAAGAACGGAGATCGATGAGCTCTCCCAGAAGCTCGAGGGGCTGAGAGCGCTGCTCGGCCAGAAGGAACAGGAGGCGGCAGCGGTCGCCGAGCGCCGGCTGGGCCTTCTCGAAGAGCGCGGCCGGGTTGTTGCGCGGCTCGAAGAAGAGATTGCGCGGAAGAAGACGCTTGACGAGGAGCTCGCGTCCTCGACGAACCGTCTGGCTGCCCGGCGTTCGCGGCTCCACTCGCTCGTCGAGCTCGAGCAGAGTCTGACGGGCTACCAGAAGGGCGTTCAGACCGTCATGGCGGCGCGCAAACAGGGCGGGGCCGGCCAGCTCGGCACCATCCACGGGCTTGTGGCGGACATCATCGAGACCGACGCGAAGTACGAAGTGGCCATCGAGGCGGTGCTGGGCGACAGACTGCAGAATGTGGTCGTCGGCTCCCAGAGCGATTCCCTTCGGGCCATCGACTTCCTGAAGGCCCAGGGCGGCGGCAGAAGCACGTTCATCCCCCAGACGCCCAAGGAGATCAAGACCGAACCCTACGTCAAGAACGGGATCAGCGGCGTCATCGGCCAGGCTCTCGACGTTGTGCAGGTGAAGAGCGACTACCAGAGCGTGGCGCAGTACCTCCTGGGCGACGTGGTGGTGGTGGACACCATGGACACTGCACTCGCGGTCTGGAAGAAGAACGGCATCCACAAGACCCTCGTGACGCTGTCGGGCGAGATCCTGGACCCTTGGGGAGCGGTAACAGGCGGAACGGCCGATTCCGGCGGAGCGGGCATGCTCCAGAAGCGCCGCGAGATCAAGGACCTCGAGCACGAAGTGGCTGAACTGATGAAGCGCGTCGAGGCCCTCGAAGAAGACGTCCGGACGCTTGGCGCCGCGATCGAATCGGACAAGCGGACCGAAGCTGAACTTTCGCAGCAGTCCCACCAGGCTGAGCTCGAGCTCCTGCACCAGCAGAAGGATGCCGACGCGCTCCGCGACGAAGCGGGCCGGACCGAGGCCCGGATCGGCTCCCTCGCGTCCGAGTCGGAGGTCCGGTCCGTGCAGCGCGCCGATGTCCAGGGAGAGATCGAGCGTTCGTCGGCCCTGCTCCGGAGCCTGGAGGATGGTCACTCGAACGCCCAGGCGAGCATCGATACCCTGCAGCGCGAGCTTGGCATGGAGCGGGAGAACCTCGAGCGGGCGCGCCATGAGATCACCGAGGCCCGGATGGCCGTCACGGCGCTTCAAGAGAAGCACGCCGCCGCGGCCAGAAGCATCGAGGACCTCGGACGGAGCGAAGCCGACCTCACGGACCGCATGGGAAAGCGGCAAGGCGCGGTCGCATCCATCGCCGTGAAGGTCGGCGAGTTGGAAGCGGCGATCACGGCCGCCGAAGAGGAGATCCGCGCACGGATCGCCGTACTCGAGACGGAGCAGCAGACCCTTGCCGACAAACAAGGGGCGCATGCCGAGAAGGCGCAGGCGCTGGCGTCCCATGAGGAGCTTGCCCGCCAGGCGCGCCATGACATCGAAGCCGCCCAGAAGCGGCTCTCGGCGATCGAGGTCCGGCGCACCGAGCTGCGCATGAGGATCGAGCACCTGAAGGACAAC